>NZ_JAYESN010000145.1:0-9080 GCF_034860625.1 Lamprobacter sp. | reverse complement strand
ACGCATCGAGCCCGAGGCGATTCGCTTCGGGTCCATCGCTGAGGCGGTTGGTCCGCACCGCGACGACCGGGCCGCTGAGGATCGGGACCAGGATCAGGAGGCCGATGCATGAGCACGCAGGTGGTGCTGGTCTCCGATCAGGTGCTGCAGAACCTGATCCCGATCCTGATGGAACGCCCGACACGCGTCTGCCTGGTGCTCACCGAGGCGATGACGCGCCGTGGTGCCGACCGGCGCTTAGCCGCTCAGCTGCGCGGTGTTGAGGCACAGCTCATCCGCTGCGAGCGCTGTCCGGATAGCGGCTTCCCGCAGATCCGTGCCTTCGCGCATCAGGTCGCCGAGACCCTCCTCAATGCCGGCGCCGACACCGAGATCGTGCTCAACGCCACCGGCGGCACCAAGTTGATGTCGCTCGCCTTCGTCGAGGTCTTTCGTGATCTCGCCAGTCGCATCCTCTACACCGATACCGCCCATCGACGCATCGAATATCTGGCCAGCAGCGCCCACGATGGGCTGGCCTCGGTCCCCGCACCGACGCCGATGAGCAACGTGCTCGACGTGCCGGCCTATCTGCGCGCTCAAGGCTTTCAGTTTCAGCGTGCCGTCTCCGATGAGCCCCGCTGGACCACGCTCGCCGCAGCGCGCAAGGCCGCCTGTAAATTCCTCGGCCGCCGCATCGCCGATCCCAGCCTGCAGCAGCTGATCGGCACCCTGAACTACCTGGCCGACCAGGCCCTGGAGCGCTTGCCGGACAGCCGCGATGAGCGTCTGGCGGCGCCAGTGCAATCCTTTCCGCGCCCGCCACGCGGGCTCTGGTCGGAGGCGATGGCGCAGCTGGCCGCTGCTGATGTACTCGCCTGGGAGCCCGGCTCGGAGTATTTCCGCTTCACTAACCTGGCTGCGGCGCAGTTCGTGCGCGGCGGTTGGCTCGAGGACTACGCCTATCACGCCGCAAACGATGCCGGTGTGCATGATGCGCGCCTGGGCGTCGAGGGCCACTGGGATCAGCAGGAGGCCATGGCCAACGAATTCGATGTGCTCGCCTGCCACCTGAACCAGCTCCTGCACATCGAATGCAAGACGCTGCGCTACCGCGACGAGAACGACAACGCCATCGCCTACAAGCTCGACAGCCTCGGCGATGACGTGCGCGGGCTGTTTGGCCACACCTGGCTGCTCTCCGCGCGCGAGCCGACCGAGACGCTCATCGCCCGTGCGCGGCGTGCGCGCATCCGTCTGGTGCCGCCGGCGGAACTGCAACAGCTGCGGGATCTGGTGCGGGACTGGCGCGGGTGAGCGGGCGGCTGAGGGGCGATGGACACTGGCCGCAAGGTTGCCGCCTGGGCAGGCGCTTGGACGATGAACGAGACGCTGTGTTGGCGCTTGTTGGCGACACAGGCCGCTGTTGAATGGGACCGCTGATCGGATACGCCTTATGACACCACAGGAACTCCTTGCTGCCTCGAGTCGCGTCGCGCTCTCGGGGCTGATCCACGACATCGGCAAGTTCGCCGAGCGCGCCGGACTCGATCCGGGTGCCGAGCTGCTGGAGTCGAATCTGCACCAGTATGCTCGCCGTCAGCAGGCCGGGGGCCGGCAGTGGTTCACGCACCGCCATAGCGCCTATACCGCTGTCGCGATCGATCTGCTCGAGCGCCACTTTCCACGGCTTGTGGGGACCGATGTCGCCCCGTTCGCGGCCTGGGATGCACCCGATGTCGATGATTCGCTGATCAACGCCGCTGCCCGCCACCACAAGCCCGAGACGGCGTTGCAATGGCTCATCGCCACCGCGGATCGCGTGGCTTCCGGTTTCGAGCGCGAGACCTTTGACCGCTACAACGATGCCGAGGAGGGCTCGTCCACCGGCGGCGATCACTTCTCCTCGCGGCAGCTCACCCTGTTCGAGCAGATCCGCCTCGACGCGTCGCCGAGTAAGCAGCCGGCACTGAACTACCGCTATGCGCTGCAGCCGCTCTCGCCCATGGCGATCTTCCCGCAGCCGGCCAAAGACTGCGAGCCGAACAAACGCGACCGCGTCAAGGCCACGCAGCAATACCGCAGGCTCTGGGACCAGTTTGCCGAAGCCCTGAAAGCGATTCCTGACTCCCATCAGGACCGGCTCGATCTGTGGCTCGATCACTTCGACACGCTGCTCGCGACCTACGCGCACGCGATTCCGGCCGCGACCGCTTTCGGTGTCAAACCCGAGGTCTCGCTCTACGATCACAGCAAGGCGGTGGCGGCCTTGGCCACCGCACTCTGGCGCTGGCATCAGGCAAGCGATGACGAGCCGCAGGCGATCATCGACTCCCAACAACAGCGTGCCGACTGGGATACACCCAAGTTGCTGCTGATCCAGGGCGATCTGTTCGGCATCCAGGATTTCATCTTTGCTGCCGGTGGCGAGACCCAGCGCCGGGCCGCCAAGCTGTTACGCGGACGCTCGTTCTATGTCGGTCTGCTCACCGAGTGCGCCGCCATGCGTGTGCTCGATGCGCTGGCCCTGCCGCCGACCAGCCAGATCATCAACGCGGCCGGCAAATTCCTCATCGTCGCGCCCAATACCGAGGCCACGCGCAGCGCGCTGGCCGAGGTGCGCCGCACCCTCGATACCTGGTTCCTCGCGCACAGCTTTGGACAGGCCGGTGTCGGTTTGGCCTGGCTGGAGGCCTCTTGCAACGACTTCCTGAGCGCGCGCGGTGATCCGAAGAACAGCCACCAGCGCTTCCGCACGCTGATGAAGCGGCTCTTCGCCCAGCTCGATCTGGCCAAGGCACAACGCTTCGGGCTCTGTGACGCGGCTCCAGCGCCGGCCGTGTTCGCGGGTTTTCTCGATCGCTTCGACAACCGTCTTGGGGTCTGCCAGATCGATGGCCGCTCGCCCGCGACGGAAGAAATTCCCGAGCAAGGCCAGACCCTGCGGCTCAGCCGACTGGCCCAGGATCAGATCGCCATCGGCAACTGGCTGACCCGCTTCAAGCGCCTGCTGGTGACCCGTGAGGGCATCGGCCAGCACACCCTCGACGTTGACCTCTTCGGCTATCGCATCAGCTTTACCCAGGAGGAGGCCGATAGCGGACGCTTTGGTCCGGCGGTGCGCGAGGACAATCTGCTGCGCGCCTGGGATTTCAGCCTGCCCGAGTCTGATGGTGAGCGTCCGCTCTGGAACGGCTATGCCCGGCGCTACATCAACGGCTATATCCCGCGCTTTGAGGGAACCGAGACCAGCGCCTTCGAGCAAGACAAATATGCCCGCTGCGATCCCGAGGCCGAGGGTGATTTCTCGCCCCATGAGCCGAAGACGCTGAACCATCTGGCCAGTGAGGACCAGCAGCTCGATGAGAAAGGGCGCTGGGTGGGCATTCGTGCGTTGACCACCCTCAAGGGCGACATCGACAACCTGGGGCTGATCTTCCAGCAAGGACTCGCAGAGCCGACCTTTGCCAAGATGGCCGCGCTCTCGCGGCAAACCAACGCCTTCTTTGCCGTCTACCTGCCCTGGCTCTGTGCCACCGAGTATCCCAACACCTACACCGTCTTCGCCGGTGGCGATGACTTCTTCCTGATCGGTCCCTGGCGCTCACAGATGGCCCTGGCGCGGCGGCTGCAGCGCGAGTTCGCGCGCTATGTCGCGGACAACCCGGCGATCCATTTCTCCGCCGGGCTCTCGACCACCAAGCCGGGACTGCCGATCCGCCACCTGGCCGCCCTGGGCGAGCAGGCGCTGGAGCAGGCCAAGGGGCTACGCCCGGAGAAGAACGCGGTCACCTGCTTCGGCGAGACCGTCCCCTGGTCGACCTTCGTCGCGCTCGGTGAGGCTGGGGTCGAACTCAAGGCGCTCGCCGATGAGTTGGCCCTCAGCACCGGCTTCATCTACGGCCTGCTCGAGCTGATCGAGAAGGCCGAGCACGTCCACCAACGTCCCGAGAACGCCATCTGGCACAGTCAGTTCGCCTACCGCGCGGCACGCATGCTCGAGCGCGCACCAGGACTGCGCGACCGCTCCAAGGTCGAGGAACGCCGCCGCCTGCAGCAGCGCTTGGCGCAGGTCATTGCCTCAAGTGGTATCGAGCGCTTCGGCGGCAGCTACCGCATTCCACTGTTCACGCATCTCTATCAAACACGCGATTAGGAGAACGCCAGCATGGCTGAGATCAGACATCAGAATCCGCGCGGACGCGCCCAGGGTGGTGGCGGCTATCGCGGTGGCAACCAGGGCGGAAGGGCGCGTGAAGATGCCTATACGCCGGACCTCTCGGTGCAGGAGATCCGCTTCAGCGGCCCGCTCGATCCCGAGCTGTTCAACGGCATCGCCAAGCGCTGTGCCGCGACTATCGGCAGCAACGATCGCCGCAACAAGCCAAGCCAGCTGCGCCGCTTCTACGACGAGCTGGTGATGTGGCAAACCAAGGTTGGCACCGACGACGCGCGCTTTCAGGAGGTGCGCCCGTTCATCCTCATGCTCAACGCCAAGGCCGCTTACGCCGAGGGTCGCCAGTTGGTCGATACCAACTTCGTCAAGCTGCTCGAGCACTGTCTGCGCCAGGCAGAAGACGCTAAGACCCTCGGCTACGCCAAGCTCTTCTTCGAGGCCTTCCTGGGCTTCTACAAGGAAGTGCGTCCCAGCGAGAACAAATAACAACGGTCCCTCGGAACTTCATCATGCAACTGACCCATATTCGTAAGATCACCGGCACCCTGGAACTGCTCAGCGGTCTGCACATCGGCGGTGGCAACACCGAGATGCACATCGGCGGCACCGACAACCCGGTGATCAAGAACCCGGTCACCAACCAGCCCTACATCCCCGGCTCCAGCCTCAAGGGCAAGATGCGCAGCCTGCTCGAATGGCGCGCCGGCGTGGTCGGCCTCACCAACGGCAAGCCGCTCGGCTTTCAGCACATTCGCCAGCTCGAGGGTGCGCAACAGGACCAGGGCAAGGTTCTGCTGAAGCTCTTCGGCGGTGCCCCCGAGGGTGATCCGGACGAGTCCCTGCTGCGCGAGATCGGCCCCACCCGGCTCGCGTTCTGGGACTGCAACCTCGATCCCGCCTGGGTCGCCGAGATGGACAAACGCAATCTGCTGCTCACCGAGCAGAAGACCGAGAATCAGATCGACCGCATTGCCGGCGTCGCCGAGCACCCGCGCAATACCGAGCGAGTCCCGGCCGGCGCGCGCTTCGAGTTCCAGCTCACGCTCAAGGTGCATGGCGAGGAGGATCTCCTCGAGGAACTACTGGTCGGTTTCAAGCTGCTGGAACTCACCGGTCTGGGCGGATCCGGGTCACGCGGCTACGGCAAGCTGCGATTCACCGGCCTCAGCCTGCAGGGCGAGGATCTGCAGACGCGTCTGGACCAGCTCAGCCTCGAATAAGTGGAGTCACGCATGGATACGCTCACTTTGCGCCTACAGCTGCGCTCGCCGTTCGGCTCGCCGCTGCTCGGCGATATGCTGTTCGGTCAGCTGTGCTGGGCGCTGCGCAATCGTGATGGCGATGCGTCTCTGCAAGAATGCTTGCAGGGCTACACCGCCGGGCGCCCGTTTGCGGTCGTCTCCGATGCCCTGCCAATAGGCTATCTGCCGCGCCCGGCGCTGCCCTTATCCTTGTTACCCGAGCTTGTCGGCACCGACCGAAAGCAGATCAAGAAGCGCCTCTGGCTGCCGCTTGCGGCGCTCGAGCGGCCCATGACCGAGTGGCTCGGACACTGCCAAAGCGAGGCGGAGGTGATCGCGGCCAGTGCGCCGGCGACGCCGGCTGAGGCCCCCGCCGCGCACCACTCACAGGCGCTGATGACCCTGCATCCACAACCCCACAACAGCATCAACCGTCTGACCGGCACCACCGGCCGTGGCGACTTCGCCCCCTACACCCAGATGCAGCGCTGGTCAGCCGACGGCGTAGCGCTCTGTCTGCGCCTGGTCTTCGATGCCGAGCGGATCAGCGCCGAGACGCTGACCGATCTCTTCAACGACATCGGCAGCGTCGGCTTTGGCCGGGATGCCAGCATCGGTCTCGGCAAGTTCGAGGTCGAGCCGCTGCCCACGCCTTGGCCCCGTCAGCCGGATGCGAATGCCTGTCTGACGCTCGCCCCTTGCGCGCCGCAAGGCCAAGGCTGTCGCGCCGAGCGCAGCTTCTACGAGGTCTTCACCCGCTTCGGCCGCCACGGCGATGCCGCGGTCCAGCTCGGCAATCCGTTCAAGACACCGGTCTTGTTGGCACGCGCCGGCGCCCTGCTGACGCCGTCCAGTCTGCCGAGTGACCCGATCATCGGTCAGGGCCTGGGTGCAAACGGCCAGCTGTCGAAGGTCATCCCCGAGACCGTGCAACAGGGCTATGCGCCCTGTGTGGCGGTTCATCTGCCCGAGGAGATTGCGCCATGAGCGAGCAGCGACACGCTGTCCATCAACTGGCGATCACTGCGCTCGCGCCGGTGCATATCGGCACCGGCCAGGATCTGGAGCCGACCGGTTATGTGATCGATGGCGAGGATCTCTATCTGTTCAGCCCCGAGGCGGCCTTGCGGGCCTTGCCGGCGACGGCCCGCGAGGAGCTGACCAAGGTGCTCGGGGCGGCACCGACGGTGCAGCTGATCAAGCAGGTGCAGGCGTTTTTCCACCGCAACAGCGAGGCGTTGATCGCCGAGGCCGAGCACGCCATGCCGGTGTTGCCGAGCATTGCCGCGGAATACCAGCAGCGCGTCGGCAAGACCGCTCAGCGTGAGGACAACGGCCGCGAGATCATCAACCAGCTGGCAATTGCCCGCACTTATACGGATGCCGCCAGCGGCCGACCGATCTTGCCGGGTAGCAGCCTCAAGGGGGCGATTCGCACCGCACTGCTGGATCTGGTCAATGATGGCGCATCACTGCAACACCGCAGGGAGAGCAACCGTGATCTGCAGCAACGGTTGTTCAATTACGCTCAGTTTGATTGTGACCCGATGCGTCTGGTGCAGATCGGTGATGCGCGTGATCTGAGCCCGATGGAGACCTATGCCACGGAAGTGCGCTACGCGGTCAACCGCAAACGCCAGCAAGTGATCGGAAAGGACGGCCATGAGATCGAATCGCAAGCCGAGAAACAGAACCTGCGCCAAGTGCTCGAATGCGTGCCGCCGTTGCGCCCGCAAGCGTTCATCGGCCAGTTGGGCATCCAGGATGTAGCCGGTCTCGCGAGTCCGAAGCTGCCTGATGCGAGCCTCCGCTGGTCTTTTGCGGACATTGCCGCAGCCTGTAACCGGCTCTATCGACCCATCTTCGAGCGGGAGGTTCTGGAGCTAAGAAGCCGTGGTTATCTGTCTGCCGACTGGATCGACACCCTGCAACAGTTGCTGACCGATCGCCAATCGGCACTGGAAGCCAATCAGGCGTTCCTGCTGCGCGTTGGGCGTCATAGCGGAGCCGAGTCGGTCACCCTGGATGGCGTCAGAGGTATCCGGATCAACATGGGCAAAGATCCAGAGACTCGACGAACGCGTTACGAAACACTGTCCACAACGAAAACGGTTTGGCTCGCCGTCGGCGACATCCAACAACGCACCGAGATGCTGCCCTTCGGCTGGGTGCTCGTCGAGGTCGCCCCGGTGGGCAAGCCACTGCCGAGCTGGCCGAAGACCTTACGCGAGATGCTGGCCGATCTCTCCACCGTCGATGCCGCTGCCTGGTCGCAACGCATCCATGAGCGCCGCACGGCATTGCGCGCGGTGGCTGCCGAGTGCCGCGCCCGCGAGCAGCAACGCGCAGAGGCCGCTGAGCGCGAGGCACAAGCGGAGCAGGCCAAGGCCGAACGCCGCGCCAACCTGAGCGCCGAAGCGCTGAGGCTCGAGGAGCTGCGCGAGCGCTTGGCCCAGGATCGCGCCGCCGGGCGCAAGGAGAAGGGCGGCGAGCTGGCCAATCAGCTGCTGGAGGTGCTCAAAGCCGCTGAGCAGCAGTGGTCCGGGCCGGTCTGTGCGGACTTGGCGGACTTGGCTGAAGCGATCCACGGCTACATCGGCTGGCCTGCCAAGCAGAAAAAGCAGGCCCGCCAAGCGCTAATTGCCGCGATTCGCGCCAAGGCCTGATCGGGTGGACCAATGAACGACGCTACAGAACCCGCGCCGCTCGGGGAGCCATTGGACGCTGCCAACGAGAAGGGCTAGCATCCCAGGTGATCTTCAATGGAGTACCCCCTATGCGACCGCTTGAGCGCATTACACTCGACCCGGCGATTTGCCACGGCAAACCTTGCATCCGGCACATGCGTTGGCCGGTCGAGGTGATCTTGGACCTGGTGTCCTCGGGCATGAGCCTGGACGAGATCCTCGCGGATCATCCAGAACTGGAGCGCGAGGACATTCTCGCCAGCCTCGCTTATGCGCGTTTGCTGGTCTCGGGCGAACCCCTGCAACCGGCCGCCTGATGCAGGTTCTTTGTGATGTGCATGTGGCCTACCGGCTCGTGAGTCGCTTGCGTGAGATCGGCGTCGATGCCACCCATGTGAATCGCATCCTGGATGGCTCCAGGACCACGGATGCGGCGATTGCGGCCTATGTTGATGCCAACAAGCTGTTGTTGATCACCAAGGATGGCGATTTTCGGGATAGCCATTTCCTGCGCGGCACGCCACAGCGGTTGCTGCGCTTGGTCATCGGCAATGTCTCCAACGACGAACTCATTGGGCTGGTCGAGTCTCATTGGCCAGAGATCGCCACTGCCAGCCAGCAAGAGCATTGCTACCTCGAGTTATCCCGCGGCGGACTGTACGCACCTGGCCGATCTCGCTGAAGCGATCCACGATGACATCGACTGGCCTGCCAAGGAGAAGAAACAGGCGCGTCTCATAGACTGCCCTTCCTGGACAGTCTCTAAGGCCTGATCAAACGACTTGATAGCGCCTTCACCCTGCACGGTAAGCCTCCTGCATCCAAGGTCAAAACTCAGGCAACAGCCTCAAGCTTTATGAGCAATCTCATCCTCCTGTGCACCGTCGGCGGCTCCCACCAGCCGATCCTCACCGCCATCCGCGAGTGCGCGCCGACCTTCGTGCAGTTTTTCGCCAGCGGCACCGACGCCACCACTGGTCGCGCCGGCTCGATCAG
>NZ_JAYESN010000144.1:0-9091 GCF_034860625.1 Lamprobacter sp. | reverse complement strand
CGCCGCTCGACAGTGTCGAAAACCGGCTGCGCAGGCGAGAGGGTGCGCGCTCGCGCTGGTCTTGGTCGGCGGCCTCGGGTGCGCGCCGGGGCAGGCGCAACCAGCGCAAAGCGCCTCTGCCGTTGACATTCTCGTGCTCCATTCCTGGCATCAGCAGATGCCCTGGACTGTCTTGTTTAGTCGGGGATTGCATCAGGGCCTGGTCGCCTTCCCTGATCCGTACCACCTCTATGAAGAGTTCATGGATACCAGCCGGTTTCCTGGATCGGCACACCAAGACCAGCTCGCGCGGTTCCTGTCCGGCAAATATGCCGGGAAAACCATCGCTATCGTCGTCACCGAAAGCGACGCCGCGGCGGCTTTTTTCCACAGCCATCCCAGGCTGTTCCCAGAGGCCCGGCACATTGCGTTTCAGACCGTTCGGGATGTCCCCTCCAGCCCATCGCACAACCCGGCCTCCCAGGTGGAGAGCGTGCAGATCCTGACCGATTTTCGCGGCGCCATTGCAGACATGATCCGGGTGGCCGACCCGCGCAGCGTCTATGTCATTGCCGATACCGATGATCACAGTCAAGAAAAACGGCTGTGGTCGTTTCAGCAAGCCATGGCCGAGGTTGGCCAGGGGATCGAGGCGCACTATCTGCTGGATGTCCCGATGACGGCCTTGTTGTCGCAGCTGGCAACGCTCCCTCCCGAGAGCGCCATTTTTTATCTGCTGATGTTCGATGATGGCGAGGGCACGCCGATCACCCCGTTTGAGGCGGCGCGCCGCATCGCCGAGACCGCCAACGCACCGATCTTCAGTCATTGGGATTCCTTGATGGGCAGCGGCATCCTGGGCGGCTATCTGCTCTCCGGTGAACGGGTGGGCCAGATCGCCGCGCGGGCGATCATCGCGCAGCTCGACCGGCAACCCTTTACCCTTGGCGAGGGCGATGCGTTTGTGTCGGCGTACGATTGGGGTCCGTTGCAGCGTTGGGGCCTCGATCCGGGGCGTTTGCCACGGCAGACCCAGATCCACAACCGCCCACCGGACCTCTGGCTGGTGTTCAAGCGCGAGATCATCATCCTCGGGCTGGTCTCGGTCGGCCTGTTCATCAGTCTGTTTTTGTTCCAGCGCAACCGGTTGTTCAAACGCATGAACGCCGAGTTGAGCCGGCTCTCGATGACCGATGCGCTGACCGGCCTGTTGAACCGGCGCGCCATCGATACCCTGCTCGTCCAAGAATGCGCCCGCTGTCAGCGCACCGGGCATCCGCTGACTGTGCTGATCTTCGATATCGATCACTTCAAGCGCATCAATGATCAATACGGGCATCCTCAGGGCGACCAGGTGCTCACCCGCCTGGCCAGCACCCTGCAGCAGGTGATTCGACGCACGGATCATCTGGCGCGCTGGGGAGGCGAGGAATTCATCCTTCTGGCCGTGGATTCCGACCTCGATCAGGCCGCGGTGATCGCGGAGCACATCCGCGCAGCCGTGCAGGCGATGGTCTTTGCCGATCAGATCAGGGCCACCCTGAGTATTGGTGTCGCGGAATATGACCCCCAGGAAGCCGTCGAGCACGTCTGCGCGCGGGCCGACACGGCGCTGTATCGCGCAAAACGCACGGGCCGAAACCGGGTGGCCATCGACCCAAGAGGCGCTGATCGCCAATGAGGCGTTCACCACCACAGCCCCTCCCTGTGCCTGTGCCGATCGACTGGCTGCCCTGGTGTCTCAGCGACGCCGCTGATGAATCACCGCATCCTGGCGCCCTGCCGCCGATCCCTGCGGGTGGCACAGAACAGGGTCGAACCACTACCCGCCTTGCCCGCGCTCAGTGCAACGACTCGAGTGCAGTCGACGGACAACGTCTTGAGAGAGGCGCTCATGCATCAGGGGGTAGACCCAACACTCGTGACACCAGCCGCAATTTGAATCTCTCGCTTGTCTGCTACCGACCCAAAGCAGCCGAACAAATTCGCCACTACCAACCCTTAGGGAAGCCTGCCTAAGCTGCAGCCAGTACTTACAAAAATCGGACTCAACTACTCATAATCCCTCCTGATTATTAACCAAGCTCAGCTCATCCAAGAGCCAACAGCTCTGCAAGCCACCGATGCGGTGTTGGGGAGCCTACCGCCCACCCGAGTGGTCGGGCCGTTAGAAGCGCTGACGCACCAATGCAAAACGTGAAGGCAACGTGCCTAGTCGTCAGGCCCCAGGAACTCCTCCCGAGCTGTTCATTCCTTCTTACAGATTCAGCTCCTCATGATGGATTGTCAATAAGCCATATCGATCTCGCATCGCTTGTGCCTCGGGGCGCTCTCGGTCGGATTTTCCCCAAATGGCGATTAGGAGGGGTTTGGTCATTTCAATCGCCTCTGCAGGTTTCTTCGTTGCGGCAGACAGAAACTGGCAAAACTCAGCCTCGATAGTACGCGCCATCTCGCTAGCGTTTTTAACTTGCTCACCAACCTGGGTTTCTCGCTTGTACTTCAATTCGATGAAGATCGGAACATAGCGGCCCTGTGATTCTCCCAACATGATCAGGTCAGCGCGAATCTTGTCCATTTTGACCTCATCCGCGACGAACCAAATGGCATCAAAGCGGTCAGCGATGCCTATCGCCCGCGGAAGTCCCTGGGGATCGGTCAAGGCTGTCCAGATCAACACCGCCTGGATTCTGTGCTCGGGCTTTTTATTTTTAGGTACATGATTTTCACACTGTGGGTCTGCAGCATCCAATAGCGCTAATTTTAGGGTCTTATTCCCGGATACCTTCTTTCCGTCACGGATAAGGCTACCGCACGGGTTCGCCGGGTCGAGAGATACCGCACGATAGCTTTTACCATTAACACGAACGTAGCGTCTCTTGTGATTGATGTCGAACCAATATGGGCTTTCGGCGACGCGTTGCGCTGCCAGTTTTGTCATGCTCTGTATTTTCGTCTTCAATGCGTCGTTTGCCATATCAGTTGTCTTCTTTGTTGATATTCATGATTCGTTCCACTTCTTGCGCGAGAAGGCTCAGGTCAGTATCTACAGCAAGGTGATCGACCTCGCCGTATCGATTCATCACACTGATGGTTGCTGCCAAAACACCATTTTCGATATCATAATCCCTATCTGATTCGAGCACGCCCTCATCTTGGTACCAATCGACCATCTCCCTTGTCCTTCCATGTTCATAAACCAGTTCTAGATTGGCATTCTCCGCACTATTACATGGGCCAAAACATTGATCTATCCACCATTGATTATTTTTGCGAATCATGCCTAGTGTCGCCAAGCGCTCACCGCTGAGATCACGAATCGAAAATACTCGATATTCATCTTTCTTGCAGGCATTTGAATAGTTCGCCACGCAATTCATCATGTGCCAGCCTTCTGATTTCAGCTGTTTTGATGATGTAAGGGGTACAATTTTAAATTTTCCGATCTTCTGTTCTTCCAAGCCAGGTCGCCAATGCTGCTGTTTCTTGTTAGCGGGGCTTGTGCGCTCTGCGTGTTCAAGCCTTTCGCTCTCCTCTAGCGTCCACCATTCGCCATCGCGGTGAAGCTCGACATTTACAAACAATCGCTGATACTGCTGGGGCACGAAGGTATGAATAGGGGCAACCTTACGTGGAGTGAGCACCCTGGCGAACTCCTCGAGATGCACGGGGCTCGCGTGGCCTGACGTATGGATGCTTCTCTTGTCAATGCCGTGGCTGTTCAGCCAGGCTCCGAGGGCACTGAAGTCTCCGTGCTCCCAATATCCTGCCCATTGTGAATAGATGTAGCGAGCGTCAGCTAAGCAGTTTGCCTTTTCCAGGTCTTGACAGTGAATCGGGCGAAATACGAGAGCCAACGATTTCGCCCGTTCACACAGCTCTTCGATGTAAATCCTATGTTTCGCGTGTTGACGTAGAAGATCGAACAAGCCCTTCGATCGAATCTGCATACGCTGGCGTTGAGGGACATAGAGTCTGATGTCGGGCCAGTGGGATTGTGGAATATTTGGATTGCCTGTCGCTTGCAGAATCGCCGCGGTATAAAGATCGATGACCATGAGGCGGTTCGTTCGTCTCGCCGCTCGAAAGATGGATACGAGACGATCAATGTTTTGTGAGGACGTATGCGTCAAGACGAGGCCTTGAGCCGACGAAAACTCGGCGACGAACTGATCCTCTATGTCTGATTCATGCTGAAACCGCCCGCCATTTGGCGGCCTTCCCAGGGTGGAACCTTCCAGCAGCAGGGCATCGATACCGCGGGGCAACGTTCTCAGCAAAGACTCGAACAGAGCCGATTTGCGACCGTGCGCGCGGAAATCGCCGCTGTAAAAAAGACTCTGTTCCTGGCTCTCAATTAGGAGCGCATAGGCATCGTATGCTGAATGATCAACAAGAAAGGGGGTAACGCGGAATGGTCCGACATCAATGCGCTGACCTGACCGATAATCCCATCCTGCTGCTGGTCTAGTCCAGGGAGGTCCACTGAAAGCCGCAGCCGCCGTGACGATACGCCGGGCGGCTGGTCCCATTCCGACGGGGATGCTGGGTGCCAGAGCGGGCAGCAAGCCGAAATGATCCAGATGCGGATGCGAGATGAATACCCCGAGTACGCTAGTATCGCGTCCATTGAGTCCGGTAAGCGTTGCGGGTATCGCTGAGTGCTTATCGTGGTCTGAATCCAAGGGTAACCCGAAATCGAGCAGAATCCGGAGTCCATTCTGCTCGATTTCGACACAACTTCCACCAATCTGGTGACTGCCCCGGTGGATGCAAACTCGCATACGATTTGCTCCCTATGTTACAGATTAAGCGTCGACTTCAGCGATGGCCTTTCAGGCGGTAGCGGACGGAAGTTCCTCGGGACATTTATTCGATTCGCGAGGCACCATACCCCCTGGCCGATGGCATCGACGTCAGCGTGACAGGCCGCGTCCATGAACACGGTGATTCCCGAGCATCGGCGAGGGACTGACCACATTCGCATGATCGCGGTCGGTTTTTTTGGTGCCGCGCACTCATCAATGAATATCAACGCTCATTCTTCCAAGATAGACCATGTTACACCCGCACCGCGTTCCCCCGCTCAACTCGTGTATGCTGCCGCCACTTTTGATCTTCAGCCACACGCAGTTGTTCGTCAGCCCACTGGCTCATCAGCACCGCCCGGCAGCCGCGCCAGCGCCAAAAGCCGGTTCATGTGCTGGGAGCGCTCCTCCTGTGCCAAAACGCTGAGTCCGGTCGGAATGTGAGTGATGCGACCTATGCTCTCGGTGCGATTGACATGCTGACCACAGGGACCGGAGGCGCGCAGGTTTTCGATGCGCAGGTCGGCGTCATTCCAGCTCTCTTTCGCCGGCTCCTCGAAGTCGGTAACCCTGACAAAACTAGTTCTTGCGCTTGTGATACGGGCGATAGGGACTGGCTCCGAGCCATTGGATGGTGCCGAGCCAATCGGCCACGCCCGCCTGAACCTCGGGACCGCTGACGCGCAGCAGCACCGAGAGTGCATCGCCGGCGTGCTGCCCTGGTGTGCGGCCGATCTCCTCGACGGCGAGAACGCGGGCGGTCAGTTCGGCGAACCAGCGGCAGCTATGTCAACCTATGCTAACACTTGTCTAGCAGGGCTGAATGACAGCAACTGGCCGTTTGCTGCCACGAGCTAGGGGATCGCGTCCTCAGCGCAGAAGCAACTACGTTGGCGGAATCTGGTGAAGTCAGTGCGGATTGCTATGGGAAGATTTCTCAGGATAAATCAGCGCAACAACACCTCGTCGGCGTTGAATTGTTCCGATGGCGATCACGAGTGCAGCTGCTGTATCGCCAGGCCCGGCCGTTTGTAAGCGCTGAGCTGCCAGACCATGGTTGGAGTGCTGATCCAGCTTGAGACGTTCTCGCAACCGTCCGGCGAATTACCTCCTATACGAGCGCCGGCGCGGCTTGCACCCTAGCGCCTAGTCACAGCAACACGAGGACTGGGCATGGCCGAGAAGCGACGCCCGCCCGATGGCGCGAGCTGGTGCAAGGCTGGCCGCGCTGACGGTGGTGTTCACCAACGGACTGCGCCTGGAGATCGCCGCTGGCTGTGATCCGAGCACCCTGGGGCAGGTCGTCGACCTGCTGCAGGCGCGGGGCGCGGCATGATCAGCCTCGATGCCCGGCCGTTGGCGATCAAGGCCTGATGTCCCTGCTGGAAAGACAGAAAGGGCTTTATCCATCCTTAGAAGAGGGACACAATAGGCCGGATGGACAGCCTGTTCGAACACCTGATCGCCGATTTCCAAGAGCGGACCCTGCCCCGCCTGACCGCGCGTGAAACCCGCTTGCCAGCATTGCCCGGCAAGATCGACACCGTCATTGGGATGCGCCGAAGCGGCAAGAGCTGGCGGTTGTTCCAGGCCATGCAGGAGCAGCTCAACGCGGGTGTGCCAAAGGAGCGTCTGCTGTATCTGAACTTTGATGACGAGCGGCTCTATCCGCTGACCGCCGCCGAGTTGCACCAGATTCCCGAGACCTGGTACCGCCTCTATCCCGGCAACAAGGGTCAGCCCTGCTTCGCCTATTTCGATGAGATCCAGAACGTGCCGGGCTGGGAGGCGTTCGTGCGTCGCCTGCTCGATAGCGAGGCGCTGCAACTGACACTGACGGGCTCCTCGGCCCGGCTCTTGAGCCGTGAGATCGCCAGTGCCTTGCGCGGTCGCTCGCTGAGCACGGAGCTGTTCCCGTTCAGCTTCGGCGAAGTGCTGCGTCATCAGGGTCTCGAGGCGACGCTGAGCGCACCGGTTGGCAGCCATCGCCGGGCGCTGTTGGCCAACCGGCTGCGTGACTACCTGGAGACCGGCGGTTTTCCCGAGGTGCAAGGGGTGGCGCCATCGCTGCGGGTGCGCATCCTGCAGGAGTACGTGGACGTGGTGATCCTGCGCGATGTCGTCGAGCGCCACGGGGTCGGCAACGTTGCGGCGTTGCGGGCGTTGATCCGTCAACTGCTGGGCGCGCCGGCCAATGCCTTCAGCGTCAATCGGTTCTACAACGACCTTAAGTCGCGTGGCATCACGGTGGGCAAGAACAGTCTGCACGACTTTCTCGGCTATCTGGAGGAGGCCTATCTGATCCAGACGCTCACGCTCGATACGCGCTCGGAACGCCAGCGCCAGGTCAATCCACGCAAGGTCTACCCGATCGATACCGGCTTGGCGCAGGCCTACTGGCATACCCCGAACCGCAATCGCGGCTGGTTGCTGGAGACACTGGTCTTTCTCGATCTGCGCCGGCGTGGCCTGGCGCTGAGCTACTTCCGCTCGCAGGAGGGGTTTGAGGTCGACTTTCTGGCGCGCGGGTTCGATACCGAACCGCAGGCGATCCAGGTCAGCGAATCGCTATCGGACGCAAAGACGCGCGCGCGTGAGGTGCGCGCGCTTGAGGCGGTGATGGCCGAGCGCGCGCTTCCCGAGGCGATCCTGATCACGCTCGATGAAGAAACCCGCTTCGAGACGTCGCGCGGGCCGATTCGGGTCATTCCTGCGTGGCGTTGGTTGCTGCGGGATTAGCCGATGGCCAGCGCACACTCACCGCTACCTGTCCCGCCCCCGATCGACTGGCTGCCCTGGTGCCTCACCGACTCCACTGATGAATCACCGCATCCCGGCGCCCTGCCCCCGATTCCGGCTGGCGGTTCAGGCTGGCTGATCGCCCCCGAACGCGGTCATCTAGCCGACTGTGCCTCTGATCTGCAGGCGGTCAGTCGCTGGCTCGCGCGCCAAAAGGACAACCCACTCACGCTCGAGGCCTACCGCCACGAGCTCGAGCGCTTCCTGCTCTGGCTCGGCCTCGAGCGCGGCAAGGCACTCTCGGAGGCGACCGGCGAGGACATCGGCCTGTTCGATGATCTGCTGCAATACCCCGAGCGCTGGCCGCAGTGGTATGGCGAGCCCAAGCCCCGCAATGATCCACAGTGGCGGCCCTGGACCCGCAAGCTCAGTGCGCGCTCGCGCCATGAGGCGCTGACCACGATCGAGCGCTGTTACCGCTGGCTGCTGGCCCAGGGCTATCTGCGCTACAACCCGTTCGGCGCCTCGGCGGTGAAGCTGCGCGCGCCACGCTCGGCGGCGGTGCAGGAGCGCTATCTGGATGAGCGCCTGTGGCAGGCGGTGTTGGCGCAGGTGCAGGCGATGCCGCAACAGACGGCGAACCAGCGGGCGCGTTATCGGCATTCACGCGTTATCCACACGGAGACCGCCAGCACCGGCATGGCGTTCTGCACCCTGGCGGCTGCACGCCTGAACCGCCGCGTTCAACCCTCAGGGCTCGGCGTGTCGCTTGGGGCTGAGCGGCGGCGCATCGACTCCCCGGTGAGGCTCAAGCGATGAGCGTTGTGCAGCAACCGATCGAGGATCGCATCCGCCAGGGTCGCCTCACCGATGAGCTCATGCCAATGCTCCACTGGCAGCTGACTGGCGATCAGCGTCGCGCGCAGGCCGTGGCGCTCCTCGATCAGCTCCATGAGATCCTGGCGCTGAGCGGCGTTGAGCTTGTGCAGACCCCAATCGTCCAGAATCAACAGTTCAGTCTTGGCCAGCTGGCCCATCAGACGCACCCAGCTGCCGTCACCATGGGCGATGCGCAGCTGCTCCAACAGCCGCGGCAGACGCAGGTAACGCACCGAGAGCCCCTGGCGACAGGCCTGATTGCCCAGCGCGCAGGCCAGCCAAGTCTTGCCGCAGCCGGTCGGACCGGTGAGGCAGAGATTCTGCCCCCGACGAATCCAATCGGCACTTGCCAGGGCCGCCATCTGCGCACGTTGCAGCCCACGCGCATGGCGATAGTCGATGTCCTCGACACAGGCCGGCACGCGCAGCGTCGCCGCCCTGAGCAGACGCGCCAAGCGCCGATTGTCACGCTGCAGTTGCTCGCGCTCGAGCAACAGCGCCAGGCGCTGCTCAAAGCTCAGGTCCACGACGCTCTGGGGTTGGGTCAGCTGTTGCTCCAGCGCCTCAGCCATGCCGGTGAGCTTCAGGGCGCGTAACTGCGCCAACAGGGGTTGGTGTAGCATCACGATCACCTCCTCAGTGGTAGTAGCGCGCACCGCGCACATTGGCATGCAACGGCAATGCGC
>NZ_JAYESN010000143.1:0-9234 GCF_034860625.1 Lamprobacter sp. | reverse complement strand
GGCCAGGGCGCCTTGAATCGAACAGTATCGTCCTGCCTTGCAGGCTCAGATCGGCCAGCACCAGTTTTGAAACTTCGGGATTTGCGCATAATCCTTCTTATGTAAAGTTGCAGAGCCCTGAAATAAAAATATTTCAGCTTTGCTAGACTGGACATAATGCAAAAACGCCTCAAGGCCCTTGTCCATGTGGGATGCCCACCTCCTCGTTCAGCGCCTGAGTGCGACCTGGCTCGTTCAGACGAGCGAGTGGATCGATCCGCAGATGGAGTCGATGACGACACTTGCCATCGGGGCTTGCGCGGCGGGCACAGTATGCATTGCGGATCCGCGGAGGGGTGTAACCTGCCTTTCGCTACTTCTTAAAAATCAGTCGGTTAGCAAGGCTGCAAATCAGAAGCTTAGGTGAATTTCGAAAACTTATTCTCGATATGTCAACAAGTTAAGGGCGCGCTCGGCAGGTTACACCCTCCGCGGAGAATCGATGATCGACGATCAGATCGAGGATGGCGACCTGGTCTTGATCCAACCCCGCTTAAGCATTGATGACGGCGCCCTTGTCATCGCGCTGATCAACGGCGAACAGGCGACCATGAAACGCCTCTACCGCGAACCCCATCATCTGCGTCTGCAACCTGCTCATGCCTAGATGGCGCCGCAACGGTATGCCTTCGATCAGGTTGAAATCATCGGGGTGGTCATCGCGATTGTCCGCGAGCAGCCAGCGACCTAAAAAGACGTCTCAGCATTGAAGTCAGCTATCATCAAATGACCTTTGCGCTTCCATTGGGACTTTGATGCCGCAAGACGACCTGATCCAGCTCTTCTCACACTTTGGCCTCGCGGCGCTCTTGGGCTTTCTCATCGGCCTCGAGCGCGAGCTTCGCGACGAAACCATTCCCACCGTTGGTATTCGAGACTTCGTCCTGTTCTCGTTGATCGGCGCCCTCTCCAGCTACGCAGCTCTCGGGCTCCAGGCATCCTGGTTGATTTTGGCGGGGTTCGCCGGATTCCTTGCGCTGCTGTTGTCTTCCTACTGGGTCCAGCGCGACCAAGGCCCTGGTATCACCACCGAACTTGCCGCGGTGCTGACCTTCTTTCTCGGCGTCATCATCATGCACGGGGCCACGTTGCTGGCGATCGCGCTCGCCATCCTGATGCTGGGCGTTCTATTTCCAAAGGATGCGATCAAGCGCTTCCGCTCGCGCGTACAAATACACGAAATGCGCGCGGTGCTGTTGTTTTTGACCATCACTTTCGTCATCTTGCCGGTGCTTCCGCGGCAATCGCTGGATACCTTCTTGACCCATTCGGTCGGAACGGTGACGGCAGTGGACCAGAGCACAGGCGAGGTCGATATCAGGCTGGACGGGGATGCGCGCGTGAGTGCGGGGGATCGGGTGATGCTGTCCCAACCCGACGGGACGCGTATCGGCTTCGTCAGGATCACCGCGGCCGAGAACCTAAACGCCAGTGGCGGCTATGAGGGTCGCCAGCTGGCGGATGTGCGGCCCGACATCAGCGTGGACGGTGGCCTGGGCATCGAGTTTCTGGAGGTCATGGCGTCAGCCGTGCGGCCCTACATGCTCTGGCTGATCGTGGTGCTGGTGTCTTTCGTCAGCTTCGCCGGCTATGTCTCAATCAAGATTCTCGGCAGCAGGGTCGGTATTGGGCTGACCGGCTTGATCGGCGGCTTGGTCTCAAGCACGGTAACGACGCTGAGCTTCGCTCGCCGCAGCATTGAGGCACCAGCGGGCAACTCCCTGTTTGCCATGGCGATCATCCTGGCTAGCTCGGTGATGTTTCCACGCCTGCTGCTGGAGATCGCAGTGATTAATCCGCCCCTGATGAAGAACATCGCCGTTCCATTGACGGCGATGGGCATCACCGGCGCCCTGATGGCCGCCGTCCTCTACTTCCGGTCGCGACAGCCCGATACGGCGACCGTGAACGTCGAGTTTCACAACCCCTTCAGTCTCAAGTCGGCTGTCAGCTTCGGTTTGGTGTTTGCGGGCATCCTGATGTTTACGCGCCTCGCAACCTTCTATCTGGGGGACGCTTGGCTACCGGCCGTTGCCCTCGTCAGCGGACTGACCGACGCCGACGCTATCGCCTTCTCCATGAGCAGTCTCCAAGCATCGGGCCTGATTCATATCGATTGGGCCGCCTTCAACCTGGTGCTGGGTGCCATCTCCAATACCTTCATGAAGCTCTTCTTGGTGCTGGGACTCGGCGACCGGGCCCTGTTCAAGACATTGATTGGACCGTTCTTGGTCATCGGCATCGTTGGACTGGTATCGACGCTGCTGTATTACGACCTCGGTACCGCTTTGCAAGCGGCGGGCGGCTAGCTAGCGTCTGAGTCAGGTCAGCAGCGTTCGCGTCGTTGGGGCCTCGGCCATACCGGCTTGCGAAAAACGCACGACGCCGAGCAGCAGCTAACAGTTCCCGTGCGGCACCATCCATGAAGACAACGACTCACAAGTGGGCCTTGCGCTCGCGCTTTCGTACCAACACCTTCAGTTGAAAGGCCTCCAAACTGCGCCTCGCAGCGGCTCAAGGAAGCGATCAGCGAGATCAAGGCGGCGCACGAGCAGGTTGACATCGTCATCGCGGCGCCGGCGGTGCGATAATCGCCGCGAGCGCTGGGGCGAGCTGTGCGGCTCGCCGGAACCGGCATCACCGGCCTGTCTCAGTTACCTGCTGGTCGCCGAATGGTTCGATGGGCTGCTCACGCTGATCGACACCGCCTCTCGGTCTTACCGAGAATTTCCTCGGCATCTGAGTGACGAGGTCCGTTTCAGGATTGAGCAAGTGTCAGCAAGACGCCGCTCGGGCTGAAAGCGAATACCATGGACAGGTTGAATGCGCTGCACGAATCTTATCGATACACCGCCATGATCATGCCGCTCGCGGGAATCCCGGCCAAGCCCCGGGAGTCGGCCCGCGACCCTTTAGAGGTGACAGATGAACCCGACCCCACGTGCGCCCGCCGATCTGAACCTCGATGATCCGCAGACCCTGCCAGGAGTGTTCTCCCGCGTTGCCGCGCAGATGCCACAGGGCATTGCGGTGCGCCATGGTCGCGCCTGCATCACTTACGCCGAGCTGGAACTGCTCTCGAACCGAGTTGCCGACTGGCTGCACCGTGAACACCGGGTCGAGCACGGCGACCTCGTCTGCATCGCCTATCCCCGTGGCATCGACTTCATGGTCGCGATGCTGGGGGCGCTGAAGTGCGGTGCCGCCTATGTGCCGATCGATCTGCGCGAACCGCTGGAGCGCCGCCGAGCGATCGTGGAGGATGCGGCGCCCAAATGCCTGCTCGTGGCACCCAACAAGCGCAGCGACTTCGACTTCGCCGCCCCCATCAGCCTCGATGACCAAACAGATCCCTACGCCTGGTCTCCAGAGCCGCGCCGGGCGCACATCGACAGCGGCGACATCGCTTGCGTGTTCTTCACCTCGGGCTCCACCGGGCGGCCGAAGGGCGTACTGCTCCCGCACCTGGCCATCAGCGGGCTGATTTTGAGTCCCAGGTATCTCAGCATCGATGCCGACGACCGGGTGCTGTCGTCGAGCAGTATCGCCTTCGACGCCGCCTCGTTCGAGATCTGGACGGCGCTGCTCAACGGCGCGACCCTGATCTGCGTCGACTACGAGACCATCATCAATCCAGAGGCCTTCGCCGACTTCATCGAGCACCAGGCGATCAGCGTCATGTGGGTGACCTCGGCGCTGTTCGATCAACTGGTCGCCTTCCGCCCAGGCATGTTTCGCCGGGTTAAGTACCTGCTCTCTGGCGGCGACGTGGTCAACCCCAAGACCGTGCACAAGGTGCTCAACAACGCAGGCGGTCGGCCCCGCGCCTTCGTCAATGGCTACGGCCCGACCGAAACCGGCATCCTCGCCACCTTCCAACTGATCACCGAACTGGCCGACCCGTCTGCGCCCCTGCCCATTGGCAAGGCCCTAGCCGACACCGTGCTCTACGTACTGGACGACGATCGCAAGCCCGTCCCGCCCGGCGAGACCGGCGAACTCTATATCGGCGGTCACCGGCTAGCGAAAGGGTATCTCAACCTGCCCGAGCGCACCGCCGAGCACTTTTTGCCGAATCCCTTCACCGGCGATCCCACCGACGTGGTCTACCGTACCGGCGATCTGGTGCACTTTCTCGACGATGGCAGCCTGGCCTTTGTCGGCCGTGCCGACCGCCAGATCAAGTTCCGCGGCTTCCGGCTGGAACTGGACGGTATCGAGCAGATCTTGGTGAACCACCCGGACATCGCCAATGTGGCGGTGGTGATGGTCAAGGTGAAAGGCGAAAAGGTGCTTGTGGGCTATCTGCAACCGGAAGCAACGCGGCGTGCCGCCTTCGACCTGGATGCTTACAAGCGCTGGCTCGGCGAGCAACTTCCCGCCTACTCCGTGCCCGCGGTGCTGATGACACTCG
The DNA here is from genome assembly GCF_034860625.1 of Lamprobacter sp. Taxonomy (NCBI): domain Bacteria; kingdom Pseudomonadati; phylum Pseudomonadota; class Gammaproteobacteria; order Chromatiales; family Chromatiaceae; genus Lamprobacter; species Lamprobacter sp. Next base: position 4,781 of record NZ_JAYESN010000143.1, on the reverse strand, counting down.
ACGCGCTTCCAGTCACCTCGCGCGGCAAGATCGATCGCAAGCGCCTGCCGCCGCCCGTGCTGGAGGAGACCGCCCGGCCTGATGCCGTGAAGCCGCGCACCGACACCGAGCGCGTCATCTGGCAGGTCTGGTCCGAGTGCCTGGATCGCACCGAGTTCGGCGTCACCGACGACTTCTTCAGCCTCGGCGGCTCATCCATCCTGCTTGCGACGGTCTACACCGGCATTCGCGAGCGCATCGCCAAACCCTTCGAGCTCGACGCCTTCCTGCAGCATCCGACCATCGAGGGCCTGGCGAAGACCATCGAAGAGCTCGGCGGGCAGGCGGACCACGCCGCGGAGCGCTCCGCCGCCGAGGCCGATGCCGTGCTCGATCCAAGCATCCAGCCGGCGTGGATACATCAGGCCGAGGATGCCGGCGACGGCGCCGTGCTGCTTACGGGCGCCACGGGTTTCCTCGGCGGTCACCTGCTGGCCGAGCTGCTCGAGCAGACCAACCGCCCGGTCTACTGCCTGATGAGGCCCGGCGCTGAGGCCGGGAACCTGCTCGCCGAGCTGCGCGACGCCCTGCATCGCCTCGGCCTCGATCCCGGCGCTGCCGCCGAGCGCATCCGTGCGGTCGCCGGCGATCTTGCCCAGCCTGGACTCGGTCTCAGTGCCGTGGACACGCAGCGGCTGCGCGACCACTGCTCGCACATCATCCACTGCGGCGCCTTCGTCCATCACCTCTACGACTACAACCGACTCAAGGCCGCGAACACCCAGAGCACACTGGCGCTGATCCGCCTGGCCCTGCGCGGACGCCCAAAGAAGCTCGCCTTCGTCTCCACCGCCAGTGCCATCACTGAGGCCGATACGCAAGGGATTGGCTACGAGGGGCGCGTCGGTTCGACCCCGGCGGCGTTCTTCGGCGGTTATGCGTTGTCCAAATGGGTCTCCGAGCGACTCCTTGCGCAGGGCTTCGAGCGCGGCCTGAGCGGCCTGATCTTGCGCCCCGGCAACATCTTCGCCAACAGCCGCACCGGGGTCGCCAGCCCCGCCGGCAGCAACTTCGCGCTGTTGATGATGCGCGCTTATCTCTCCCGCGGCCTTGCGCCCGACCTCGATCTCGTGTTCGAGGCCGTGCCCGTGGACCAGCTCGCCGCTGCCATGGTCGCCCTGACCCTGGACCGGGCCACCGACCGCGCGATGCTGAACCTGTCCAACCCGCACGAGATCGACCTGCCCGAGTACGTCAGCCTGTTGTCCGACCTCACCGGCAAGCCCATCGAGATCGTGCCCTATGAGGATTGGAAACACCGCGTCATCGCCCCGCTGCGCGAAGACGACCCGCTCTATCCGCTGACACTCTACTTCCAGGGGGGTCCTACCGAGGAGATCCAACACTTCGAGACCAAGCAGGCACAGGCCCGGCTTGATCCGCTGGGCATTCAGTTCCCGGGCGACTATCGTGCGCTGCTTCGTCACGCCTTCGACCGCACTTTGCGCGGCGCGATGGGTCTCTGAGTCAGCTCCCGCCGAGCACCTTGCCGACGAAGTAGGCCCCGACCACCACGACACCCGCGGTAACAGAGAACCAGGCCGCGGGTCCACGCTGAGGGCGGAAATCGGCTGCGGTCAGCACGATTCCAGCCGGGACCAGCAGTAGGAAGATGGCACCGAGCGGTGCCACCAGGTCACCAAGGATGTCCATCACCGGCACATTGGCGACCACCGGCGGCAAGAGGAGGCAAAAGGTTCCGGCCAGCAGGAGGGCCTCGGCCCAAGGTCGATGTCGCCCACCTTGGTGTGCTGTGCGCCCGAAGACGGCGAGGAGCGCTAACCGATAGCCGACATAGATGCCGATGAAGGAACTGGTCAGCGCGATCAGGCTGACTGCCGGACCCAATCCGCCCAGCCAACTGTGGCTGAACTGCTCGCCCACCAGGTCGAGGGCGGAGAGGTTCTCGCGGTTGGCGGCAACGAAGTCCGCCGCGGGTACCGCGAGCATGAAAGAGGCGACGAAGCCAAGTACAAACCCCAGGAGCGCGAGCGTGGCTGCGGCGATGATCCGCCCTGTCACCCGTTCCTGCCCGGCGCGATCCGGCAGCCGCGCTTGGAGGTCCAGCACTAGCCCGGACAGGCTTGGGAAAAACATGAATGAGAGCGTCAGCAACGGGTAGAGCACCAACAACTGCTGCAGCGCAACGGCTGGCTCCGGCAGCGCCAGGGCGGCCAAGGCGACATCCTGCCTCCAATGCGGCACGAGCGCAAAGGAGACCGTCACCAACAGCCCAATCAGCATCAAGCTCAGTGCGCCCAGCAGGTGGACCAAGACGGGCCGCGCCGAACCCAGCAGCAACATCATGGTCCCAAGCACGATCACCGCGAGCCAGGGCCGAGGCAGTGCCTCCACAGCAACCCAAGGATGCTGTGCCAACAGGTGACCGAGTCCGTTGGTGAGCGCAATCGAGTACGCCATCAGCAGCACAAACAGCCAGACGACGAACAGCAGCCGCAGCAGGCCGGCTAACTGCGGCCACCAGTGCGCAACGGCGGCGGAGAAGTCCGAGCCTGCGTCGGCCCGGCTCGGGATCAGGGCATAGAACCGATGCCCCAGGGTAATCGTCGGCCAGACCAACAGCGCCGCCACGCCGAGCACCCAGAAGCCGCCCTGGCCAGCCTGGTTCGGCAGAAACAAGACGCCGGCGCCCACCGCCGTGCCGAACAGAGCGAGCACCCAGGCGACAAACGGACCCGCAGGCAGGGTGCTTTGTGCGGTCATGTTCTCAGATCGAGGTTTGGTGTCGGAACGGATCATCAGGCAAGTGCTCACCGCCTTGGGCCTACTGCGTCATGGTTAGCTGTTGCGAGGCGGTCTATTTCTAGCAGGAACGGCGGAAGCCATCCGCACCCAGTTACCGGGCTAGGCTTGGACTCACCCGCGCATGGCAAGCGATGTCGACTACAACGACCGCGGCGACGGCCAGGAAACCCTCATTGTCGCACTGGAACGCCTGCTCGGCCGGATCATGGCCGACAACCCCTGCGCGTGGCGAATCAGACGAGCGGGCTAAACGACTGCGAGGGGGCTATCTCGTTCCTATGAACTGGCGCCGAGGCGCTTGAGTATGCCGAACAGAGCCGCCCTATGTGCTGCGTTGAAGCGCAGCGAGGCAGTGGTTCCGCTAACCAGACACCGCGAAGGCCACTGTGTGGCGATCGCGCGCGATCAAACCGAGCCGGATGCCAAGCGCTCCTCAGCAGGCGCCGAGCCCAGCACAACGCCGCCTAGCCTCAGCAATGGTTAGCGGAGCCATCCATGGATGGGCGTTTCCGAAGCCGGGTGTACGCCGATCGCCAGGATCGGCGCAGCATGCCATGCGGAACATCGCCCGAGATGGGTGCGAGCGGTGGCAGCCGGCGGCTGGCTTGGGTGCAGGTTGGAGGGTATCGGCGCTGGCCGGCACGCTAGCGGTGATCGACCATGAATCTGTAGCAGACTGTGGTTGCCTGGAGATGTCGAGGGGATCAAGATCAAGCAACATTTCGAGTTACAAGGTGTTAGCGCCTTAGCGCCTGACCTTGAGGCTGAGCCTGCGCCACGGCCGTGCGTCACTGGATCAGCTGAAGGGCGTGTCCAACCAAGCGCCGAGCGCGGAGGCGCAAGCGGTGGTTGAGCAGTGGCTGCATGAGCAGTTGAAGCCTGCTCGGTGATCTCGCGCTGATCCCCAGAGACTCAGCCGGCGATCAAGCGCTCCAGTGCATCGGCATCGAGCGGTCGCAGACCAATCAGCGCCGATCGCGTTGCCGAGTTCGCGATCGCCCGACATCAGCAGCAGCGCCGAGAGTGCGGCGATGAAGGCCCGCGCACGCGCCGCCTCGGTTGGCTCGCTCTGGGCCTCGGTGAGCGCCTTGCGGATGAGCTGGAGATCGATCACCTCGAGCGTCTCGACGGGGTCTTCCAGCGCCATCTGGTCCACGGGATCTTGAGTCATGCCCTCGCCTCCTTCTTGAGTCATGCCCTCGCCTCCTGAGGCCTGAGGCTGCCGAATGGCTCGGGTTCGGCTGCATCCGTCCGGCGCACATCGGTCGCGGCGCGACGTTTGCTGATCTCGGTCTGCAACGCTTGGCCAAAGCTGGCCTTGACCTGCAACCAGTCGCACGGGCGGATGCTGATTGGCGCCGGCTCGGGAAAGTCCTTGAACCAAGGGCCATAGGAGGGGCCGAGCACCTGCTCGCGCTCGGCGGCGAGCACCGCTAGATCGGCCTGTTTGACGGCGGCGGGTTCCGGATAGGCCAGGCCAAAGACCTCAGCGACGACGGCACTGATGCGCGCCTCGACGGCCTTATACTCCGGCATCACCTGTTTCAGCGGACTGACCATGTCACCGATGTAGGCCTCGGCGGCATCGTGCAACAGGCCTTCCAGTCGCAGTTCAGGCGGCAGCAGCGAGGCGACATGCAGGGAGTGCTGGGCAACGCTGTACGGAAACAGCGCGGCACCGTTGAAGCGGTTCATCAACGAGAGCGAATGGATGATGTCCTCCAGGCGCAGCATCGCCGGCTGCGGATTACGCAGATCGAAGGCGATGCCGGAGTAGGTATGGATGTGAACAGGATCGATGTCGGTCATGATGTGCGAGAAAAACCGCCTGTTGTCAGTGCCAGTCCCGCCGCCAGGCGATCAAGCAGCGATGAGGGTGATCCATCGCCTTTGGACGGCTCGACCATGATACGGGATCACCTAAGGCTCATGGCGCGATGCCGCGCCGGACAATCAATCGCGTGAGATCCACGTTG
>NZ_JAYESN010000142.1:0-9424 GCF_034860625.1 Lamprobacter sp. | reverse complement strand
TGGGCTCTGGATCATCTGGTCTGACGTCATCCCGGCCTTGCAGGTGTTCGATCAGGTGACGCTTTGGCGTCAGACGGTCATGATCGACGGTGAAGAGCAGGTCGACCTGGTGACGCTGGAAGACCTTGGTCTCACACTCGCCTTTGGCATCGCGACCCTAGTGCTGGCAAAGAAGCTGCCGGCGGTGCTGGAGATGATCCTGCTGCATCGCACGGCGATGACGGCCGGTGGCCGCTATACCGTCATCACCCTCGCCACCTATGCGATCATCACCCTGGGGCTGCTGCTGGTCTTCGGCACCATCGGTGTCCAGTGGTCAAAACTGCAATGGCTGGTCGCGGCGCTTGGCGTCGGCATCGGCTTTGGTCTGCAGGAGATCGTGGCCAATTTCATCAGTTGTCTCATCATCCTGTTCGAGCGGCCGGTGCGGGTGGGTGACATTGTCACCGTCGGCGATACCGACGGCGTGGTCACCAAGATCCAGATCCGCGCGACCACCATCCGCAACTGGGACCGCAAGGAGCTGCTGGTCCCAAACAAGGAATTCGTCACCGGACGTCTGCTCAACTGGTCCCTCTCCGATCAGATGACCCGAGTGGTGGTCGTTGCCGGGGTCGCCTACGGTAGCGACGTCGATCTGGCCTTGTCGCTCATGCGCGAAGCGGCGCAGGAGCATGAGCACGTCCTCGACGACCCGGCGCCGATCCTGAGCTTCGAAGGCTTCGGCGACAATTCGCTGACCCTGATCCTCCGCGCCTACCTGAGCTCGATCGACTGCCGGATCTCGACCATCACCGATCTCCACAAGGCGATCAACCGCAAGTTCAACGCCGCGGGCATCGTCATCGCCTTCCCGCAGCGGGATCTGCATCTGGATACCGCTGGAACCTTGCGTGTGCAATTGCAGCACGCAGGGTCCGCTTCAGGGGGTGCGTGATGGGGTCACGGCCACTCGAGCTAGACCAGATCGCGCTCGATCTCCTGGTTCCAGGTCTTGGTGAAGACGCGACGCTCGTGCTCGCTACCGCGATCGCGGTACCACTCGAGCCTTACCAGAAAGTCTAGATCAGGTTCCGGTCGGTCGCAGCGATCACGCGGGCGCGTCATCGGCGGCCGCGCTTGGTCTGTTCAGCTCGGTAAGCGGATCGTCAGCTCGCCACCGCGCTGGATCAGCTCGAAGCGTTTCAGGAAGTCCATGCCGAGCAGGACCTGATCGCCGGGGAAGTTGGGCAGCACCGTGGCGCGGAGGTTGTGCGCCACGAGTCCACCGAGGCTGACGCTATTCAGATGCGTGGTCCAGGTCTGCACCATGCCGTTGGCGGTCTTGCTCATCCCGCCGGGGCGTAGCGCCAGGCCGAGTCGGCGGGCCAGCCCTTGGGGTAGCGAGACGGTGGTCGCGCCGGTATCGAGCAGGAAGACGACCGGCTCGCCGTTGATGGTGCCGGTGGCGACATAATGGCCGTCGCGATTCTGTTGCAGCACCACCTGAGTCATCCCGTCAGGGCCAGCCAGGGCAATGAGGTCTTGGTTGGGATTTTCTCGGTGCGAGAGGTAGTTCTGGAACAGGCTTGCGAGCAAGACCATGCCGACCACCCAAGCGCCGAAGAGCATGGCTCGACCGAGCTTGGAGGGGCCGTCTTGTCGACTCGGCAGTGGGGCTGGGAATCTATTGTTCATGCCATTGACATGGGGTCGTTGTCGGATGGTTTCCGCCCGTGTGGCGATTGTTGGTCGGCCTCTTGATCCTGCAACGCTGCACTCAGCGCCGCCGGGTGCCACCAAACAGCGAGCCCATGACGCCGCGCACGATCTGGCGTCCAATCTGGGTGCCGAGTGAGCGCATCGCGCTGCTGGCGAAGGCCTCGACCGCAGTCTGCCGATTGCCCCGGCTCGGGGTGCGGGTACGTTGCTGGGCTGGTGTGACCGGGGTCGATTCGGCGGCGATTGCGGCCTGATCGGCCATTAGTTTGAGTATTTCGTAAGCTGATTCGCGGTCGAGGCTCTTTTCGTAGACGCCGGCGACCAGTGAGCCCTGCATGAGCGCTTGGCGTTGGGTCGCCGTGATCGGGCCGAGCTGGCTGCCGGGCGGGGCGACCTTGACCCGCTCGACGATGCTGGGGATGCCGTCCAGATCAAGCGTGGAGGCCAACGCTTCGCCGACGCCGAGCGCGGTGATGGCGGTCTCGGTATCCAGCGCTGGGTTGATGCGGAAGGTCTGGGCAGCGGCACGCACCGCCTTCTGGTCGCGCGGGGTGAAGGCGCGCAGCGCATGCTGAACCCGGTTGCCGAGCTGCCCGAGCACATCGTCGGGCACGTCCATCGGGCTCTGGGTGACGAAGTAGACGCCGACACCCTTGGAGCGGATCAGCCGTACCACCTGCTCGACCTTGTCGGTGAGCACCTTGGGGGCGTCGTCGAAGAGCAGATGTGCCTCGTCGAAGAAGAACACCAGTTTCGGCTGGTCTGGATCGCCGACCTCAGGCAGTTGCTCGAACAGCTCTGAGAGCAGCCACAGCAGGAAGGTGGCGTAGAGGGTGCGGTTGTGGATCAGTTTGTCCGCCGCCAGCACATTGATGATGCCCTGGCCGTTGATGTCGGTCTGCATCAGGTCGGCGAGGTCGAGCGCTGGCTCACCGAACAGCAGGTTGCCGCCCTGATCCTCGAGCTGCAGCAACCGGCGCTGGATGGCGCCGACCGAGGCGGCCGAGACGTTGCCGAAGCTGGTGCGCAGCGAGGCCGCATTCTCGGCGATGTAGTTCAGCATCGCGCGCAGATCCTTCATGTCCAACAGCAGCAGGCCGTTGTCGTCGGCGACGCGGAAGCAGATGTTGAGCACGCCTTCTTGAACATCGTTCAGGTTCAGCAGCCGCGCCAGCAAGAGCGGCCCCATCTCGCTGATGGTGGTGCGCACCGGATGGCCTTGTTCACCGTAGAGGTCCCAGAGCGTCACGGGGCAGGGACGATAGGCAAACTCGGAGTCGTCGAGCTGGAGTTCGCTGACACGCTCGGCGACCTTGGCGTTGTCACCGCCGGGCTGGCTGATGCCGGCCAGATCGCCCTTCACATCGGCCAGGAAGACCGGTACACCGCGCCGGCTGAATTGCTCGGCGAGCCGTTGCAGGGTGACGGTCTTGCCGGTGCCGGTGGCCCCAGCGACCAGCCCGTGGCGATTCGCCATCCGCGGCCAGATTCGCACCGCGGCCTCTGCGTCTTTACCAATCAGGATGCCGTCAGTCATGGGGATTCTCCATTGCACCGGGGTCTGCATGGCGGTTGTTTCTTGCCGGTTGTTTCTTGCTGCCAGTATAACCATCCGCACGCGCTGACTCGCTGCCGATGGTGGGCCTTTGCTGATTTCAGCGATCGGCGCTGGTGGGTTGTCAGCGTGGTGGGCGATGCGCACAATCATGTCGCGAAGAGAGATCGAACACCGTTCCTAGCCGGCGCGCCACGCCGGTCGCCAGGTCCGCTGGCAGAGCAGCGGCGAAGGCCTCCAGCAAATGACGAGCGCCTCTACCAATACGGCCGCCAAAGCGGCTAGCCACACTGCAAACTGCAGGACTCGAGGAATTCCCATGTTCTACGCCGTCGACGATCTGCAGCGCCGCAAGGCGAAGTCCGCGCATGAGCTGGCGATGATCAACCTGCTCTTGTTCAACCTGTTGGCCGGCGTGGCGTTGCTGGCAGGTTCGATGGCGGAGTCTTATTCGGTGATCGCGCGTTACAAATGGGCCTTCGTTGCGGTGCCGCTGACGCTCTCGGTGCTGGTGATGCTCTTCACCTGGCTGCGCGCGGGCCGGGCAAGGCACTCAGCAGCCTGGTTCGTCGCTGCGCATTGGCGCTTGGCGGCGGGCCGCTACCGCATCCTGCTGATCGCGTATCTGGTCAGCGCGGCCGTCGTGAGTCTGGCGTTTGTTGGCGGCGATGATCAGTCAGATCTGGAACGCCGGATTGTGGATCTCCCCCCGGCCCTGCAAGAGATGGAAAGGCGCAAGCTCGAGTCTCAAGATATGCGCGGCGCAATCTGGGCTCGCATCGGCGTGGTGCCGCTGTTGCTGACCGTGATGGGGCTGCTGATGGTGGAGTCTGGAGGCCTGTATCAGGCTGGGCGTGGCGAGCTGCCCGACGCGATTAGCGCGGCCTTTCCGCCGCCGCCAGACTTGGCCAGTAGTGAGCAGCCATTTGCGGGTGATCGGGGCTAGCCGCGGTTGGCATGCTTGGTCGGCGCTGCCTGGCGTCAATAAAAGTTGACCCGGCCGTTGTCAAGCTGCCTTGTCACTCTGTTGGCTTTGTGCCAGCATTGAGTGATCGAGCATATCGGTGGGGCTTGTGGCGGAAACCATTGCCGGTTTTGAGCGGCCGAAGCTCGAGCCTTGCAGACTTGAGAGAGCGGATGGAGAGCGAATTTGTTTAAACACGAAACCGTCTCGTTTGATGATGAGCCGCTGATCCTCGTCGATGGTGATGATCGTGAGATCGGTCACGAGACCAAGGTCAACGCTCATTTAGGCGATGGACTCTTGCACCGCGCCTTCTCGATCTTCCTGTTCACGGACGACGATCAGGTGCTACTGCAACAGCGCAGCGGCGAGAAGCCCTTATGGCCGCTTTTCTGGTCCAACAGCTGCTGCAGCCATCCTCGGCGCGGTGAAGATCTGGAGCAGGCCACGCATCGCCGCTTGCGTGAGGAGTTGGCGATCGATGCCGAGCTACGCTTCCTCTACAAGTTCCAATATCAGGCTGAATTTGGCGGGCTGGGCGCGGAGCATGAGCTTTGCTCGGTCTATGTCGGCAAGGTCGAAGCGCCCGTGGCGGTGAACGTGAATCCGAGCGAGATCGCCGACTGGCGTTGGATTCCTTGCGCCGAGACCGACCGCCTGGTGGCAGAGGAGCCGGAGCGGGTGACGCCTTGGTTTGTGATGGAGTGGCAGCGTTTGCGTACTGAGTATCGTGATCTGATCGCCAGCCTCTCCGCCACCCCGTTGAGGAAGGTCGCTTGATCAAGTCACCGACGATTCCGCGTCTGCTGACCTTGCCGGTCGGGCTAGTCCCGAATAGGCTGCGCACGGCGGCGCTGGTGCAGGTCTTGAATCGCCTCTTCGAGCCCGAGCTACGCGACGGTGAGCTCGATTTTCTGGATGGCCATGTGATGCGCATCGGCGTTGACGATGCCCGGCTGGAATTTCGTTTGACCCTCGCTGGAACGCGCATCAAGGCAGCGCCGCCTGGGGCGGCGACCGACCTCAGCATCGATGGCAAGGTCTACGATTTCCTGCTGTTGGCGACCCGTCGAGAAGACCCGGACACCCTGTTCTTCAACCGTCGGTTGCGGCTTGGAGGCAGCACCGAGCTGGGGCTCTACGTGAAGAACTTCCTCGACAGTGTCGAGCTTGAAGACCGCATCGGACCGCTGCTGAAGGTGATGAACGGCGCCACTGATCTGCTCGGGCGCTTTGGCCGCAGCTAGCTAGGACTCGCAAGATCCCTTTTACAAGGGCTCTTGTGCCCGATCCTCAGTGCGAACTACTCCTCGGCAACAAGCTGCTTTCCATCGGCTTGTCGCCAGCAGACCATGAGATAGATGCCGAGCGCGAGCAGACCGCAGAGGCCCATCCCGATGAGCATCGGCATCGCGCTGCCATCATGCAACAGACTCACGACCGAACCGGCGATGGCGCCAAGGCCGAAGCGCAATGCGCCGGCGAACGCTGATGCGGTGCCGGCCATGCTCGGGAAGAAGGCCATGAAGCCGGCCATCGCGTTGCCGAAGATCAAGCCGTTCATGCCGAGATAGACGCAAGAGACCGCCGCAATCATCCAAAGCGTCGGCTGCGGTGTCATCCAGCTGAGCAGTAACAACGCGACCGCCGCTGTTGCCTGCAACGCGAGGCCGACGCTGAGCAGCCGCTCCGACCCCAGGCGTCTCACCAGCGTGGCATTCACCGACGCCAACAGCATCGCGGCCAAGACATTGATGCCGAAGAGCGGACCGAAGGCCGACGCTGAGACGCCGTGCAGCTCGATGTAGACGAAGGGCGAAGCGACGATGAAGATCATCATGCCGCTGAAGCTCGCTGAGCCAGTCAGCAGGTAGCCAAGCGCAATGCGGTGACGGAGCAACAGGCCGTAGTTACGGAAGATATCGCCCAGGTGCAGGCGATGTCGGTTCTCGATCAGCAGCGTCTCCGGTACCACGCGAAAGAATAACAGCGTCGCGACCAGGCTGATCAGCAGCAAGGCCACGAAGACCCAATGCCAATTGGCGTACAGAATGATCAGCCCGCCCAGACTCGGCGCCACCAAGGGCGCAAATCCCATCACCAGCATGATCATGCCCATCACACGCGCGTACTCATCGCGCTCGAATAGGTCGCGCACCAAGGCCGGAATGGTCACCGCGACCGCGGCTCCGCCCACCGCCTGAACGGCCCGCGCCAGCAGCATCAGCGACATACTCGGTGCCAGCGCGCAGGCGATGTTCCCAAGCATAAATAGGATCAGCCCGAGACCAATGCTGCGGCGGCGGCCGTGCACATCCGACAGCGGTCCGAGCAGCAGCTGCGCCGCGGCAAACACCGCCAGATAGACGGTGATGCTGAGCTGTGCCAGCTCGATACTGGCATCGAGATCCCGCGCGATGGACGGGATGCTCGGCAGATACATGTCGATCGCGAACGGGGTCAGGGCCGCCAGCAGGCCGAGCACTGGTAGCAGAACCCAACGGTTGGTGTGTGGCATGATTGGGTTTTAAAACGCCATGTTACGCAAGGCGCCGTCGAACGATCGGGTCATGGGCGAGGTGTCGGATTTTGTTGGAGACTATCGGCTTGTTGCCCATAACGCATCGTTTGATCGCACGTTTTGGGACGCTGAGCTAGACCGGATTCGCGTCAAGCGCAAGCAGGATTTCGTCTGTTCAATGCTCCTGTCAAGACGCCTGCTGCCACAGGCTCCAAACCATCAGCTGGGAACATTGATGGCGCTTGCCGGACTGCCAGTGACAGGACGCTACCACCGTGCTCTGGCCGATGCGGAGATGACCGCCAATCTGACAATTTACTTGGAGCAGGAGCTGATGCTGCGCTTCAGTCTGGGCTTCTTTCTGAAGCGAATCTGGCCTATATTCGCTTCATGTGGACCTGGCAGCATCAAGATTGGCCGAACTTCCGTTACGACACGGAGGCATTTCGATCGCAGGTAGAGACATTTCATCTGAAATCCGAGCGTCTGATGGGTCGCGTGGAGGCACTGCCCGCGGACCTGCAAACGGATGCGGTGATTGGTCTGATGCTGTCTGAGGCGATCAAGACCAGTGCGATCGAGGGCGAGTCGCTGGATCGTGACTCGGTTCGGGCCTCGCTCCTGCAGCTGATTGCTCAGGACTCGGTTGCGCCCCGGCATCAGGACGAGAAGGCGGCGGGGGCGGCGGCATTGATGGTAGACGTTCGCAAGCATTGGGCAGAGCCGCTGGATGATGCCCTTCTGGGGCGCTGGCAGTCGATGGTGGTGGTGCATCAGCCGCTGAGCCTGGTGATGCGCGGCCTGTATCGCAATGCGCCTGAGCCGATGCGGATTGTCAGCGGTGTCTACGGCCGAGAGCGCATCGATTACGAGGCGCCCCCAGCGGCGACTCTCTACCAAGAGATGGCGCTGCTGCTGAATTGGTACAACCGAACCAATCCGTTGACGGCGAAGCCTGCCGAGGTGATCTCCGGTCCTGTACGTGCGGCGATTGCGCATGTCTGGTTCGAGCTGATTCATCCCTTTGATGATGGCAACGGCAGGGTGGGACGGGCGATTGCAGATCACGCACTGTCACAGTCACTTGGCTACCCGACACTCGCCTGTTTGGCTACCGCGATCGAGCGTGATCGGCGGCAGTATTACGACGCGCTTCAGCAGATTTCCAGAGGATCGCTCGACTTTAACCCCTGGATTGCGTTCTTTATCGATGCAGTCAATCAGGCGCAGGAGGTTGCCAGGGAAGAGATCGATTTTGTGTTGGGTAAGGCCAGATTCTGGGAGCGCTATGCGGGCCAACTCAATACGCGTCAATCAAGGATGGTCAGTCGGGTCTTCGCTGAGGGTACCAAGGGCTTCGAGGGCGGCATCAGCACCCGAAAATACGAGGCGATCTGCAAATGCTCCAGAGCCACGGCTTATCGTGATCTGTCCGCGTTGGTCAAGATGGGGGTGCTCGAGCCGCTTCCCGGCGGCGGTCGCAATACCCGTTACCAGTTGAGCAAGCCCTGACCTTATGACATTAAGACTTAAAGGAACAAGCAATGAATGAATACCATAAGATTCAGACGCTATTTAAGCGGGACATGAGCACAAAGCACAAGACGTTGCTTGAGGGCGAATGGACGTTGCCGGAATTTGAGTATCTGGCAAACAATCAATGGATCTTTACCGAGAAGGTGGACGGAACGAATATAAGGGTTATTTTCAATGCCGGGCTCGTGACATTCGCTGGGAAGACGGATGCGGCGCAGATTCCTGCTCAGCTCATTGCTCGGTTCAATGAGCGGTACTTGCCACTGGCGGCAAGAATGCACGATGTTTTTGGCCGCGATGCCTGTCTGTATGGCGAGGGGTATGGCGCAAAGATTCAGAAAGGAGGCGGCAAGTACCGGCAAGACCCGGACTTTGTGTTGTTCGATGTGCGGGTCGGCGAATGGTGGCTACGTCGCTCCGACGTGGAAGATGTCGCGACGAAGCTCGGCATCGATGTCATTCCGATCATTGGGGAAGGAACACTTCATGACGCCGTCGAGTGGGTGAAACGCGGGATCAGATCTACTTGGGGGGACTTCGAAGCCGAAGGTATCGTCGCGCGCCCAAAAATAGAGCTTCGCGCTCGTCGTGGAGAGCGGATCATTACGAAGATAAAATGCCGAGACTTTGTCGCTGGCCTTGTTGCCTAAACAATCTGCCATCTCTAACCAACAAGCAGAAGGCTGAGCTTAAAACCCCGCCTGAAACACTGGGTTCTGATATCGATTGCACCGATATTCCGCCGCTCGATGACGTGTTCTGGAAGTAAGCCGTGCGCACCTCAACGCGGAGGCTGGAGAAGGTCGCGAAGGCGACCGGATCACGACTCAGAATCAGCTTTGAGCCGCTTCGTGATGAGGATACGAACCCACGTCATTGACTTACACTCTCGTTGTGTAACGGATCATTGAAACACCGCTGTTCACCGAACAATCGAGGGCAATCGGGACAGAATCCGAGCGCGATGATTTCTGCGTTTGGCCGTCAAAAAACCCAACCCGATCAGCCCTGCGCTCAGGCCCGAATCACCTGAATCCGCCGCCCACCGGGGCTGCGCGTTTCATCGACGTGTGTGCGCTCGGCGATCGGCGGCTGTCCAGTGCGACGATCGAAGAGCACCAGCCAGCCGCCATCCAGCCCCAATCCG
>NZ_JAYESN010000141.1:0-9526 GCF_034860625.1 Lamprobacter sp. | reverse complement strand
GGTTCAGTGTAGCCGATGGCGTCTCAGTAGACACCTGCCGCGAGGAGCAGCCAACACGCCCTCAACCCCGGAGGCTGGGTCTGTTCGCCCTGCCCTCAATGGGTTCGTGGCAGTCGACCGTTAACGCTTAACGTGGTCCGTCCCTCATAATTTGCAGAGAATGACCCGCAGACCAGGCTGCTGACTACCCTGACGCCAGCAGCCAGGTCTGCTGACCGCTCGGCGTTTAGTGAAACACCGCCTCCGGCGTCTCTGCCGTGAGGATGCGCTCGGACCATGCCAGCAACGTCTCGGCATCGGCCTCTTGGATCTGCTGGCGCAGCTTCACATCGGCCGGGCCGAATTTGCGCTCCATCAGGCGCAGCAGGAGTTTGGCTTCGCCTTGGCGCTCGCCCTGCTCACGGCCCTGCTCAATATATCGATCGATAAAGGTCTGCATGATCGGATCTCCCGGTGAGGTCTGCTCCAACAGTTGGCGGGCGTCGTCTTCCGCCACCCGTTGCGTGCCTTGGACATCATATCGCAGCAGCGATTCCAGAATCTCCAGCGCCGTATCACGATCGGCGATCTGGTCGATCAGGGCGATCAGCCGCTCCAGATGCTCAAGCGGTTCCTGGCTGAAGATCCAGCGCATCGCCAGTTGCACCAAGCGGGTAAGCACATCACCTTTGATCTCGGCGTTGGTGCGCGCTGAGAGATCGTGCAGGCTGTAGCGAAACTGTGGCACATAGGGTTGCAGCACTGCCGGTAGCGGCCGAACCAAGGCGTGAAAGTCGCGCGGTGCGTGCCAGGTTTTGTAGCCGTGGTAGAGCACCCTGGGATAGACCAGTGGCAGCTGTTTGGCATCCGGGCATCCGGATGCTGTTTGCGGTAGGCCTCGCCCTGCAGAGCAATGTAGCGCAGCAGTTGCAACGCGACCCAGTACTCGGGCGTGCTCTTATGCTCGAAGAGCATGTAGACGCAGAGCGCAAGATCGGGCGCGGATGTCGACGCTGATCCCGGCTCAGGCTCAGTAGAGGTGACAGGATGATCGAGACCGCGCGGGCGCAGTCGGTAGACAAGATCCGAATACGAGGCGCGCAACTCCTTGGACACATAGCTATCCTTGCTAATCTCCAAGCTGTCGAGATCGACAAACGCCAGCAGTTCCGCTGGCAGGTGCCAACGCAGGAAGTCTTGGGCAATCTCGCGGCGGGTGAAGCTTTCGCGAAAGTAGACGTCATGCGGGTTGTTGATCTCGTCCATGCGGGTTGTTGATCTCGTCCATGCGGGCCTCTCGTGCATGACACTGTGAACTGATCCTATCGGCCAGGGGTCGATCAGGCAACGTTCGGCGCGCGTATCAGCCGTTCGGCGGGGAACCAGATGGCCAGCCTGATGTGAGGTCGGCGGCCGTGATCGATGGGTTGGCTTCACTGGCAGGATCAGCCAACGGCACCACGGCGTCGATGCACCCTTTTGGGGCCTTGGCGTCGGTAGGCGGCGACTTCAGCCTGCTTGAGGTCGTTGGATATCGCCATCTGACCTGATCGCCAGTCAGACATGACGCTATAAGTACAGCAGAGCACTAAGCCGCGAGTTAGGGCGACTGGCTATCTCTGGATATCACCCGTTCGGCATTTCGTGGTCCGTCCCTGGTATTGCGCTGGCGCCAGGCGCATCCGCGAGACGCCGAGCAGACCATCTTGCCGATGGTAGAGGCAGCTTGGATAAGCTGTCTCGAGATCGGCGAGCAGCCGGGGTTGGAGGGGACCGTGCGTGGCGTCTTACCGTCTTACCACAAGTGAGTTCATTAGCCATTTCCAGCCCTCATCTTATCTAATAAGCCGGATAAATCACTGAAAACTGTTGCAATTGAAATCGGGATGCTGAAGTCACCACCATGGCTAATGGTATTGCGCTGTTGATAGTACGACTTGATTGTTTCATATTGATGACTCCTTTTATCGATCAACAGCGCAACCCGATTAAGAAAAGATGGTTGGTCCGCATTTTTCCTGGACGGCAGGAGTTGCCAGACCCGGCGATGTTCCCAATCCAGAGCAGCGTCGCAATTCTGACGAATGACTTTGCTACTTTCCTCTCTGACCGCGTCTTCAAAACGGCTGAACAAAAACAGAAAATAAGCGTGATCGTTATAAGTTTGCGCTTAACTGCAATCGCCGCCTCGATCTCGAGATTGCCACTTTTGCTCTGTTGCAGTCCTTGATCAGCCCTTTTAAGGTGACGAAATTCACCTGACTGCAAGCCCCTGATTCTTCGTCAAGGTGCTTGCGACGGATCGCGTGGTTCGGTGACCGGCAGATTCACATGGAATCGTAAGTCGCTGATTTTAAATGTTGCTTTTATGCACCTTAAAAGGGCTGCAGTCCTTGATCCATGTACAAGCCATCGATTTCCGCGTAAATAACCGAGAGGTCTTCAAACACATTCATGTTTTGGAATTCCCAGCTTCCGCAGTAAATAATCTTTGGTCAGCAACTGTCCTTCAAGAAAATCTTCTCGATCATGTGCAATCCATTTGGAACCTTGAAACGGCTCGGATTCGTCGATGATCTGGGCACCGCCATTGCGCGACATCAAATCAACTCGTCCATTTGCGCCAATAATCCAAAGACCGATGGGCTTCACGCGCGCAATCAAGTCGTTATCGTCATAAAAATCCAGCGTTGGCATGGCCTGGGGGCTGATACCAAAGCGATGCATTAGCTCCTCGTACATAGTCGCGTCTTGATGCTCGACGACCCGAAACCCCTCGATTGGTTGCACCCAATCCTTAATCGTTGCGTAAAGATCATGCACACGCTCAAGCCAGTCTGCAATGCGCGCTTGTACCTGTTCCTGCGTCATCGTCTGATCAGTCATCGTCGATACTCCAGCGTTTGGTGGTATTCTGAAATTGCGCATAATTTTGGAACACGGCCCTTTGCCCCTTGGCAGCGGCACCATCGGCGGCGATGCGTCACCCGGCGCGTTGGGCTCAGCAACGCTTATGCTGACAGCGAGTCGGTAAGGATGGGCGCTCGTAGTGAAGCGGCGCCCAAAAGGTGTCGGTCTCAAGTTCAAACGCAGACTCAGCCTGTCGCAGTGAAAACAGATTAATCTCCTTGCTTCTGATTGTGCTCAACAGCTTGTCGGCCTGTTGCCGATGGTCCTGGGCGAGCCCGGCATCCTTGCCTGGATGATCCTCAAGCTTGACGAAGAGATCGTCGCCGGCGGCATCGCAAAGCTCAATCGCCAGCCGAGTGATCTTGAACGGCTGTGTCGGGTCGATCCAGACGAAGTAGCGATAGAGGAAATGGATATCAAAGGGTGAGTTCAACTGACCGGCAATTGATCCCATCTCGGTTTTTAGCGTGACCTGGGTCAGATACTGCAGCCATTGCAGCACCGACCAGGTCAGGCCATATTCTCGCCAAGGGCGCACGAAATGGCCCGTGGCGATAAAGCCCAGGACCATATCTAGCAAAGGATCGGGATGCGACAAAGGTCGAAATTGATGGAGCGTCATGGCCTTGCCGATCGCAAAACCGAGCCGATAGTCGGGGCGCTCGTTCTTAGGCAGTTCGTCGTAGTCCAGGTTTGGGAACGAATTCCGCGCTTCCTCGGCGCGTTGGATCAGGAACAGAAAGGCGGCGATGGAAAAGTGGACCGGGAGTTTGCCATAGAGTGAGCCGAGCTGGTCACGGAGCAAGTCGTCAAGCCACTCTACCGGAAACAAACCTTCTGCCTGATCGAGTTGCTGCTGGAACAGTTGCCATTCGTCCAATGCATGTTCTGGCACCGCATCGCCCCACTTATAAAACTGCATGGCAAGTGAACAGTGACCCGAGACAGGGTCAATCACATAATATTCGTACCAACCACGTGTAGACATAGGCGCTACCTCTCAGGATCAGCGAAGCCGGTGCGCATCATCGCTCCGACCTTGATATGGTTAGCACAAATCGTTTGCTAGAGGTCGGCAGGGAGCACGACGCCATCGATGCTTAGGCCATTGGTGAGCAAGCGCAGGAACTCGCGCTTAGCGCTCAGTGAAACACCGCCTCCGGCGTCTCCGCCGTGAGGATGCGCTCGGACCATTCCAGCAGCTTCTCGGCATCGGCCTCTTGGATCTGCTGGCGCAGCTTCACATCCGCAGGACCGAATTTGCGCTCCATCTGGCGCAGCAGGAACTCGGCTTCGCCTTGACGCTTGCCCAGTTCCATGCCCTGCTCAATGCCCTGCTCGATGCCCAGCTCAATACCCTGCTCACGGCCCTGCTCAATATATCGATCGATAAAGGTCTGCATGATCGGATCTCCCGGTGAGGTCTGCTCCAACAGTTGGCGAGGCGTCGTCTTCCGCCACCCGTTGCGTGCCTTGGACATAGTATCGTAGCAGCGATTCCAGAATCTCGAGCGCGGTGTCGCGGTCGGCGATCTGGTCGATCAGGGCGATGAGCCGCTCGAGGTGTTCAAGCGGCTCGTGGCTGAAGATCCAGCGCATCGCCAGTTGCACCAGACGGGTGAGCACATCGCCTTTGATCTCGGCGTTGGTGCGGGCTGAAAGATCGTGCAGGGTATAGCGAAACTGTGGCACATCGGGTTGCAGCGCTGCCGGGAGTGGTCGGACCAGGGCGTGGAATCGGCAGCATCGGCTTCGGCGTCTCCTCCGTCAGCGGGCGCAAGCGCAGGCCTTTGCCACCGACCATGATCACCACCCGATTATCGAACAGCGGCTTGGGGACATCCGCACGCTGCGCCACCACGCCGATCAGGCGCCAGTCAGCCGCCACACAGGGCAGCATCCGGCGCCGAATGGGCTGCTCAGCCGCCGAACGGTCGACAAACTCCGCCACGTAAAAAGGCTCCGTGAGCACCTGCGGCTGCCGGTTCATGGCCACGCCAACCGGCGCATCCATCGCCCCAGGTTTCAGGATGTACTTGCGCAGATCCACATCCGCCAAGATCCCCAGCAGCCGATCCTCCGCCCCCAACACCATCAATGTGCCATGCTCAGCCTGCCCAAGCCGCTGCAGGGCCGCCTCAACGCTGACGTCGGCAGACACCGAGGCGGCTTGCTCCGGTCGCAGAAATCCGGTAGCCGAACGGTGCAACGCGCGCTTCAATGCGAGACCAAGCCTCCTTCCGCTGTTGATGATGGGTCAATGTCGGATGCATCGCGCTTGTTCGCCCGAAGAGCCTCTATCTTTCGATCAAGATGTCCAAGCGCGTCTGCCAGTGCGCTGGACTCAACAGCGCCAGTATACCGGTCAGACAAAGACGAAAACCTGATCACCGCCTACGCAAGCAAGACCCGCCTAGGGTATGGTCAACCGCTGCAGCAACCACCCAAAACCACACTTCACGCAAACGCTTAGGTCCCAGAGACCCCGTGCCAGACCTTCTAGCCCGTCGATGAACCTGCTGACCTTCATCCCCGAGCGCGGCGGCTCCAAAGGCATTGCGCGCAAGAATATCAGACCTCTAGCTGGCAAACCCTTGATCGGCTGGAGCATCGACGCGGCCAGACAGGCCATGGGTGTCGAGCACATTGATCCGATGCCGCCAGAGCGCTCAGTCGATCTCGACATCCCGCAAGACTGGCGCTGGGTCGAAGACCTCATCGCGCAAGACCAAGCCAACAGCAGCCATGCCGAATAACCTGCTCGTCACCGGCGCCGATGGCTTCATCGGCTCACACCTGACCGAAGCCCTGGTCAGAGCCGGCTAGCCGGTCAAGGCCTTTGTGCTTTACAACTCCTTCAACGCCTGGGGCTGGCTCGACCACTGCGCCGACGATGTGCGCGGTCAGTTCGAGGTCTTCGCCGGTGACATCCGCGACCCGCATGGGGTGCGCACCGCGATGACTGGCTGCGAGGCAGTCTTGCACCTAGCGGCGCTAATCGCCATCCCCTACTCCTATCACTCACCCGACACCGACGTCGACACCAACATCAAGGGCACCCTCAACGTGGTGCAAGCGGCACGTGAACTCGGCGCCAGTAAGGTCATTCACACCTCCACCAGCGAGGTCTACGGCACCGCCCGCTTCGTGCCGATCACCGAAGATCATCCGCTGCAGGGCCAGTCGCCCTATTCGGCGAGCAAGATCGGCGCCGATCAGATCGCGCAAGCCTTCTATCGGTCCTTCGGCACGCCCGTGGTGACCCTGCGACCGTTCAACACCTACGGTCCACGCCAATCCGCGCGCGCGGTCATCCCAACCATCATCACGCAAATCGCCAGCGGCCAACGGCAGATCAAGCTCGGCGCGGTGCATCCAACCCGAGATTTCAACTTCGTCACCGACACCGTCAATGGCTTCATCAAGGCGCTGCAGACCGATGCCGGCCTCGGCGAGGTCATCAACCTCGGCAGCCACTTCGAGATCAGCATCGGCGACACCGCTCGCACCATCGCCGAGGTGATGGGCGCCGAGATCGAGATCCTGACCGACGAGCAACGCCTGCGCCCCGACAAGAGCGAGGTCGAGCGGCTTTGGGCAGACAATACCAAGGCGCGCGACCTGCTCGGCTGGCAGCCGGCCTACGGAGGGCTTGATGGATTTCGGCGCGGTTTGGCAGAAACGGCGCACTGGTTTAGGTCTCCCGCAAACCTTCAGCGTTACAAGGCGGATCGCTATAACCTATGATGAAGCACGGCAATAGGGCTTGGAGAGCAACGTGATAGACAACATCGAAAGCTTGGTTCTCGAACATCTTCGCGCGATTCGTGCCGAGCAGGATAAACACTCAGAGCGCTTTGGACGCCTTGAAGCAAGGCTGGGCAATCTGGAAACGACAGTCGCTGGCCTACGGCGCGATCTGGCGCACATGTATGGCGAAATCGTCGAGCAGCATACGCATGCTGACCAGCTTGTGGCTCGGATCGAGCGAATTGAACGCCGTCTAGAGTTACAGGACGGCTGACCGCTCTCTCGGTTAAACGGATTCAGTCCCATCGCCATCAAGATGACCGAGTTGGCAACCTCGATTGTTGATGCCCTGCAAGGCGTCGTTGGGTCCGGCAACGCCGTCTTGCACGAACCCCGCTTCCAGGGCAACGAACAGCGCTATGTTGCCGACTGCATCGCCTCCACCTTCGTCTCCTCGATCGGTGCTTATGTCGAGCGCTTCGAGCAGGCGCTAGCGGAGTACACCGGTGCGAAACGCGCGGTGGCGGTGGTCAATGGCACCGCTGCCCTACAAGTGGCGCTGCGCCTCGCTGGCGTAAAGGCGGATGATGAGGTCATCGTGCCCGCGCTGAGCTTCGTCGCCACCGCCAACGCAGTGCATTATCTTGCTGCCGTGCCGCACTTCGCCGACAGTGAGGAGACCCGCCTGGGGCTTGATCCCGGCGCGCTGCGCGAATGGCTGACCCGCACCGCCGAGCGCACCGGCGAGGCCTATCGCAACCGCCACAGCGGGCGATGCCTTCGCGCCCTGGTTCCCATGCACACCTTCGGTCATCCCTGCGATCTGCAGGGCCTGATGGCGGTGGCGAAAGATTTCCGGCTCGCCCTCGTCGAAGATGCCGCCGAAGCCCTCGGCAGCCGCTACCAAGGTCGCCACACCGGCACCTTTGGCCAGCTCGGCATCCTCAGCTTCAACGGCAACAAGACCATCACCACCGGCGGCGGTGGCGCCATCCTCACCAACGATGAGCGTCTGGCCGATCACGCCAAGCACCTCACCACCACCGCCAAACGCCCGCATCGCTGGGACTACGTTCACGATGAGATCGGCTACAATTTCCGCATGCCCAACCTCAACGCCGCACTCGGCTGCGCGCAGTTGGAGCAGTTGCCAGACTTTCTTGCCTCCAAGCGCCGCTTGTATGAACGCTATCGCGCCGCCTTTGCCGGGCTTGAACAGGTGCGACTGATGCAGGAACCAGCCGGCTGCGAAAGCCACGACTGGCTGCAAACGCTGATCTTGTCGGAAGACGTGGCCGAGCAGCGCGACGACATCTTGGCCGCGACCAACGACGCCGAACTGATGACCCACCCGGCCTGGAGGCTGATGCACAAGCTGCCACCCTACCGCGACTGCCCGTGCGCGCCGCTGCCAGTGGTGGAATCGCTGGCGCGGCGGATCATTAATCTGCCGAGTAGCGCAGGGTTGGTCTGATTCAAGCAAAGCAGGTGATTCATTATGCAACACTACGATCAAGACATTATCGCCTGGGCCAATGAACAAGCGCAGTGCCTGCGGGCAAAGCGCTTCGACCTGCTGGATCTTGAGCATTTGGCCGAGGAGATCGAGGACGTGGGCAAAAGTGAACAGCGCGAGTTGATGCACCGCATGGCGATCTTGTTGGCGCATCTTCTGAAATGGCAACGGCAACCCGAACGGCGGGGCGCAAGCTGGGAAATCACCATCCGCAATCAGCGCCGAGGCCTTCACAGGCGCCTGCAGGAAACACCCAGCCTGCAACCCAAGCTAGATACCCCGGACTGGTGGCAAGCGGTGTGGGACGATGCCATCGCGCAAGCCGCACAAGAGACGGGGCTTGCGGATTTTCCGGAGCGCTGCCCTTGGACGCGTGAACAGGTATTGGCGGAGTCTTGGCTGCCCGTTGACCTGGCAACACACACGTCAACTCCTTTGTGAACCCGCTGCTCCTCCTCGGCGGCGGCCACCACTGCCGCGCCTGCATTGACGTCATCGAAGCCGGAGCCAGGTATCAGATCGCCGGCATCGTCCAGCCGCCATCTAAGGGAACCGAGGGCGTGCTTGGTTATCCGACCCTCGGCAGCGATGACGACTTGCCCGCGCTGCTCACTCAGACACCGAATGCGTTGATCACCGTCGGCCAGATCAAGAGCCCCGAGACACGCAGGCGACTGTTCAACCTGCTCAAGCACCAAGGCGCCAACCTACCCGTGATCCAGTCACTAACCGCCTATTGCTCGCGCCACGCCGATGGTAGAAGCGGCTTGGATGACCTGCCCCGAGATCAGCGAGCAGCCGGGGTTGGAGGAGCGCCGCGCAGGCCCTGAGCAGCAGCGGACAGCCCTTGCCAGCGTCACGACCTTGACCTAGGCTAACATCTTCGTCGCTGTGATCGCAGAGGACACCATGGCACTCGCTCAAGAAGACATCGATTTCATCAAGACCCACCTCGGCGAGTGGCTGGCCGAGCAATCGCTGGGCAAGCCGCCTGCGGTCTACGAGATCGAGCTGCGCGAGCGCATGGTGCGGGTGGAGGAGGCGCTCAAGCACCAACGCGAGCTGATGCGCGAAGGCTTTGAGCGGATGGATCAGCGCTTTGAGCAAGCCGACAAGCGCCACAACGAGATGCTCAAGCGCCATGATGCGCAGTTTCTGTGGCTGATTGGCTTCATCACCACCGGCGTTGGCATCATCATCGGCGTGCTGAAATTTCTCTAGTCGACAGCGTCGCCGATCCGCGCCGACACAACAGCTGCGGCACTGGTCGCCAGGCGTCTTCTTTGTACTCGGGGGCGCGATCGGTGATTGCCGCGGGCAATGCTGGCGACGTCCAAAACCATACCAAAAACGGAACCCCACTCATAACAC
>NZ_JAYESN010000140.1:0-9545 GCF_034860625.1 Lamprobacter sp. | reverse complement strand
CCGAAACGAGGTGATGGTCGAGGTCGCCGAATCCAGCGACTGAGCGGCACGTCACCCGATGCCGCTGGGCAACTGACCGCTGCCGCTCTTTCATGGCCAGCCGCCAAGACCGAATGGAATCCGCGTGAGACATCCCACACCCACTGACAGCCGCCCCGGCACCTATGCCGTCCTCCTCGTGCCTCGGCAACAGGGCAGGATACAGATCGGCCGTCTGGGAACGCTGACGCTGAACGGGGGCGAAGAGGTCTTCCTCTACGTCGGCAGTGCCCTCGGACCCGGTGGCGTGGCTGCGCGCTGTCGTCATCATCACCGCATCGCGTCCCGGCCGCACTGGCATCTGGACTTTCTGCGTCCTTGGTGCGACCTGACCGGAGTCTGGGTGGCTTATGGACATGAACGCCTTGAGCACCGTTGGGCGCAGGCGTTGGGCGCTTTGCCTGGCGCGCGCTGGCCGCTGCTGCGCTTCGGCGCGAGCGACTGTCGCTGTCCGGCGCATCTGATCGCGCTTCCCGAGCCGCCGAGTCAAGATCACCTGCAGCAGACCTTAGGCGCAGGCGAGTGGCTGGAATGAAGCGCCCTTTGGTCCCAGAACCCAGCAGCCGACAGCCGACAGAACGCGAACCCCATCGGGCCTGCTACCCTGCATCTGATCCTGATCTGCGCGAGATCCTCGATCCCGAGGGCTACGCTCAGCGCTATGCAGGGACAAGGCCCCCGCGCTGATCACCAACCCGATGCCAACCAGCACCCATTCAACCCCATGACGACCCTGTTCTCGATCATCGAATCCCCGAGCCATCCCCGGCTCGAGGCACTCTACCAACGCTTGGGGATCACCCAGATCAAGCTGCCCTCGCAGCGCAAGGACCTGCAGGCGCTCAAACGCAGCACGCCGGACTGGGTGGTAGCGGAATTCTTCTACGGCTTCGGCAACAACTACGCCGGTGCCAATGTCTGCAACCTCGATGTCTTGCTCGCCAGCCTAAGCAAGCAGGCGCCTGAGGCACGGATCATCGTGCTGGTCAGCAAAGAGCAGGCCCAGTACGTCCCGCTGCTGGCCGAGCGGTTTCCCCTGCATGCGGTCTTGACGCTGCCCGTCACCGAGGCGGATGTCGAAGCCGTGCTCGCTGCCGATGCGCCCTCCCGATGACAGACAGTGACCAACAGGCTGCAGCCGCCCGCCAGGTGCTCGCCGGCTGCTTCCATGCTGTGCTCTCGACCCAGTCCCTGGAACTGGTCGGCTATCCCTTCGGCTCGGTCGTGCCCTATGTCCTTGACCAAGCAGGTCTGCCGCTGTTGTTGCTGAGCCCTTTGTCGCAACACACCCAGAATCTCGAGGCCGACAGCCGCTGCGGGCTGACGGTGGTCGCGGAGGGCGAGGGTGATATCCAGCAACGTGGCCGCCTGAGCGCCGTTGGCAACGTCACCCCCTCTGACGCTGACGCTGACGCCGATGCCGAGCGCTACTTCCGCGCCTTCCCACACACCCAACCCTACCTTGAGCAGCTCGACTTTCGCTTCTACCGCTTCACGCCGCTGCGCTTCCACTGGAACGGCGGTTTCGCCACCGCGCGCTGGTTCGGGATCGATCGCATCCTGCGTGCTAACCCGTTGAGCCCTGAAGCGCAGCGTCGGATCATCGCGCACATGAACCAAGACCATACCGACGCCCTGCGGACATACTTGAGGGCCATCGACGGCACCGAGGGCGAGCACGCTGTCGTCATGATCGGCATCGACGCCGAAGGGATCGATGTCCGCGTGGCCGATCGCCTCCGACGCATCCCTCTGTTGCGCCCCATCGCTTCACCCGCAGAGGCGCGTGAGGTCCTGGTCGCGATGGCCACTCAACCTGGAGGAGACTGAGCATGCCCCGCTTTGAGCCCTGCCACGGCAAGGACGCCTGTCGAGACGACGGCGAGCGCTGTCTGACCTGCGGTCGCCCCTTGAGCGAGATCACCCGGCTGCGGGCGGGCATCGACGAACTGGCCAGTCTGGCGCTGGACGCCAACGACGAGAACACTGAAGAGTATGCCGCCTATGTCGCGCGCAAGCTGCTCAAGACCCTTCACCATCGTCGAGCACAGCAGCCATGAGTCGCCCCCTGATCGATCCCGACGACACCCGGCTTTGCCAGGGTGATCAGGAGCCTGCCGTGCAGTCCGAGCCGCGACGAGAAACCGTGCCTCGGTCGTGCCTCGGCCGGCGCATTCAGGTGACTGAGCGATGAACACAGCATCGACCCTCAACAGGTCCGAGCGCGAGCGACGCAAGCTACTGGTCTGTGACAGCGCTGAACTGACGGATCGTCAGCATCGCATCATCCCCTTGCTGTTCAAGCAGCACCCGCAGAGCGCAATCGTGCTGCGCTACGAGGGCCAGGTTTACGCCTACCTGAATCAATGCGTGCACATGGTGCGGCGCCTGGATTGCGTCCACGAAGCAGTCTTCGATGCACAGCAAGGGCACCTGCGCTGCTCCATGCATGGCATTGTCTTCGATCCAACCTCGGGGGAATCCTTGAGCGTGCTCTGCTCCGGCGAGCGACTCGAGCCCCTGCGCTGCAAGGAGATCGACGGTCAGGTCTACCTGATCGATAAACGCGTGACAGCGCTGATGTAAACAGGGCAACGCGTGATGCATCAGAACTTGCGCGCGAGCGCCTTGAGCCTGACCGCTTTGCAGCCAAACCGATCAACGCCGTCGGCGCAGGCGCTTCGCACACGGTACCAGGGTCTCACAGCGCCAGGCCCTGCAGGCTCTCAAGCGCACCGCGCCGGATTGAGTGGTGGCCGCATGCTTCGTCGGCTTCGCATGTCCTTCCGTCTGATCGTCTGCTTGCTGATCGGCCTCTGCACTGCCTGCGAGCCGGTGAATCGCGCATCGACCGGGCCGACACCCGGCATCGATGTCATCGAGCTCAGCATCTGCCAAGCACATGAGGCCCTACGCAGCGGGCGGATCAGCTGTGAACAACTCACCCGGCGCTACCTCCAACGCATCGAGACCTACGACCCACCCACGAAGGCCGACGCAGCCCCGAGTCCGAGCGCAAGCAGGTCGCCGACCCCGGCCAACCGACTCAATGCCATCATCGCCATGAACCCCAACGCCTTGGCCCGGGCGCGGCAGCTCGACCGTCAGTCTGCCAAGACCGGCCGTCTGCGCCGTTTGCACTGCATCCCAGTCATCCTCAAAGACAACGTCGACACCGCGGACATGCCGACCGAGGCGGGCTCCATCGCGCTCAAGGGCTCGGTGCCGCCCGACGATGCCTTCCTGGTGCAACGCCTGCGCGCGGAGGACGCCATCATCCTGGCCAAATCCAACATGGGCGAGTGGGCCTTCAGCCCCTACCAGACCATCAGCTCCACCCATGGCGAGACCCGCAACGCCTATGCCCTCGATCGCGTGCCAGCCGGCTCCAGCGGCGGCACTGCCTCGGCCATCGCCGCCAACCTCGGCATCATCGGCATCGGTACCGACACCGGCAACTCGATCCGCGGACCGGCCTCCCATCTGGCCCTGGTCGGCATTCGCTCAACCCTCGGCGCCACCAGCCGCGACGGCATCGTGCCCCTGCTGGGGAACCGCGATGTCGGCGGTCCCCTGATGCGGACCGTGACCGACACTGCAATCGTCTACTCGGTGCTGGCCGGCTATGATCCGGCGGACCCGCTGACCCAGGCCGGCATCGGCCGGGTCAAGCCGGATTATCGGCGGTATCTCAAGCGCGATGGCTTGCAGGGCGCTCGACTGGGCGTGCTGCGCGCCCTGGTCGTGACAGAGACCGACACGGGCATGGACGTGGACACCGCTGACCCCGAGGTCGTGGTGCGCTTTGATCAGGCTATCGAGGATCTGCGCGAGGCAGGCGCTGTCATCATCGATCCGTTCCAGATTCCCGATTTTGAGCGTCTCACCGAGGCCACGGGTTTCTGCAGCCGTTTTCGCTACGATCTAAATCGGTATCTGAACACGCTGGGGCCAAACGCGCCCATCCGCTCTCTGGGTGAGGTCGTGGCGAGCAACCAATTCTTGCCGCAAAGCGCCGGGGCGATGCAATGGGCCATGGCTGTCGACGTCGATCCAGGTTCACAACAGCCGCCCTGCGTCGACGTCCAAGGCGACCCGCGGCGCAAGGCCTTGCTCGAGGCCGTCCTCGCTGCGATGGATGAACAGCAGATCGATGCGATCCTCTACCCCAGTTGGAGCCATCCGCCGCGACTGCTTGGCGACAGCGAGAGCCCGCACGGCAACAACAGCCCAGTCCTAGCGCCCCATACAGGGCAACCGGCCATCACGGTGCCGATGGGCTTCACCGACAGCGGCCTGCCGCTGGGCTTGCAATTGCTGGCGCGGTCGTTCGATGAGCATAAGCTGCTCCAGTATGCCTACGCCTATGAGCAAGCGACCCAGCACCGTCGTCCGCCGCCCGGATTTGGTCCCCTTCAGCCTGAGGCGTTGTCCATGACCTTAGCACGCTAGCCACCGATTGCTCGCGTGACGGCGGCGTGGCCCACCTTGGCCTGTTCGCGTCGGCTGCCAGTCCACAATCGGATTGGCGCTGCAGCGTTCGCGAAAGACCGCTTCCGGAGCCTCAAACTCAGTCTCCGTCTCTTGTTTTGGCCACCGTGCCGTCTGCTTTCAGTGAACAATCGAAGGTTTCCACCTGAGTGCCGGTCATCGCACGGATGCTGATGCGATGATCGGATGCCTGGGCGATCCCCTCGTACTGGCTGCCGGGCGGCAGGCTGGGCTGATGCGACTCGAAGCAGTCGCGACCCAGGGTTGGATCAACATCCTGAGGTGGCTGTTGCTGCCTGCAAGACAGGAGCGTTGCTGTGGAAACGAAAACGGCGCTGATCGACACAGGGATTTGCATGCACAGTCTCCAAACGGTTGCTTGCTCCGAAGTGTAGCGACTTCCGCCGGCGTCCTGCGTGGCCATCGCGGGAGGGGACTGCGACAACGAACAACAGGTGGGCCGCAGGACTAGCGATCATGGCGTTTCAAGGGCTCGAAACGCTCGATGCGCAACGCCCAGCGATGCTCAGTGGCGTCGAGCACCAGACAGGAGGGTCCGCCAAAGGTCCGTGCCCGGCCCGCAGCGCCGGGATTGAGCACCCAGGGCTCGGCATCGCGATCGGCGATCAGAAGGTGGCTATGTCCATAGACAATGGCACGCGCCTGCGGGAAGCGCCGGCGCAGACGCTCATGGCGATTCCGGGCGGCGATCTGATGGCCGTGGATGATAGCCAGCGTTCCACCGGGTAGCATCAGATCCTCGTGCTCCCGCAGGCCATCCAGGACCTGCGCTTGCTCCGGCGGCCACTTGGATGGACGGTCGTTGTTTCCGATCACAGCAATGACCCGTCCCTGTCGCGGCCTCAGGCGCTCCAAGACATCAGCGTTGCCGATGTCCCCGCCGTGAACCGCCAGGTCACAGGTCGCCACCAAAGCTTCCACCCGCGGGTCCAGGTAGGCGTGGGTGTCGGCGAGAATGGCTACGCGAAGCATGGCACTGATGCGTTGGGCTGCGGGTAAGAATCACCGAATCGCGAGCAATCCCTGCCAGAGACCCCGATTGGGGGTCGCGCGGATCTCTATGGCCGTCATCGCGGTTCCGACTGTGGTAGCGGGATACTGCTTCGAACTGACGGGTGCTTGGATCATGAGGCCGCTACGCGATGTCTGACAACCCCGAAAACGCGCACGATGTATTGACCGATGGGCCGCCGGATGCACACTGGACCCTGGTCCTGGCGCAACCAACGTCGGATGCGCGGAAGAACCCCACAGCGCCGGCCTCCCGTCAGGACGCGACGACCTGTTGTAAGGTTGGTCTGACGCGCGCCGCCTCGTAGCCTTGTGCAACAGTGATCGCCATGGCCTGCTCAAAGTCGTCTGGTTCGATATGCGGGGTGCGGGCGATCAGCCAAAGCCGCCTGCGACTCGGTGTGCCCATCAGCGCCCATCGATAATCAGGGTCCAAGCCGATCACCCAGAGGTCGCCCCGAATCAGCTTGAAGAATCTCAAGATCAGCTTCGAGCCACTGGGGTCGGCGGGATGAACGCTGCCGTTGACCTCGCTGCGACGCATCCTCGCCTTAGCGTTATGGGCAACGGTTTGGACGCGGATGCGCCCATCAGGCCCTTTTCTATATGTCACGGTCACATTGACGCTGTGCTGCCCAGGGCCGTCTGCCTCGAGATTAGGCAGCCTGGCGACTTCGAACCAGGTCCCCACCAGGCGATCGAGATCGACCCGATCGACGGTCGCTAGCGGCGGGCGAGGCTTGCCGAGGCGTCCTGGAAGCAGCGCGCGCAAGGCGAAAAGAAGGCGTTTGATCATACGGGGGAGTTGGGCGTGCAGGGCGTTGAAGCAACCCGCGCTTCGATGCGGTTGGGGCCTCGCCGATGCGCTCGCCGCGATCACCGCAGTTTGCTGGCTCGCTGCTGCCTGCCATCGCGCCAGTTCAATACGGCCGACACGACCAGCGCCGTCAATGTTAACCCGACAACCCAAACGTCGATGAGCATCGGATTCCAAGACGCCTCCGTCAGCGCATCGACGTAGTACTTGATATAGGACGCAGGCAATCCGGTCTCGCCGAGAGCCGCTTTGACCTGCCACTGCCAGTCGGTCAGCGGGCAGTAGCCCCAGCCGAACCAGGCGCCGAGCCCGACCCAAGAGCCGAGCGTGAGCACAACCACGAGCAGGTGCAGGCGCCGGGTGCGTTGCCACATCCAGCCGGTGAGGATGAACAGCACCAGGGCGGCGTGCAGCAGGAACAGCGCTTGGTCGAGCAACCTTAAGGTGGAAACGTCCATCGTGACCTCCAGTTCGGCCGTCAGGGGTGTTCTACCCGCATTGGAGGGATATCCAAGGGTGGTTGCGATCGATTCCGACGCATTCGGTACGCTCGAAGCGTGCTGGACCTCAGCCCATGATCAGTACTGAACTCGGGTGAGCAGTGCGCGAAAGAAGGGGCCGTACTTGGGGGTACCGTAGAGGTGACCGATCTCCAACGCGGTGGATGGTAAAGCCCTGATGGGGCGCATGTGCCAGCGTCCGCCGTCAAATGGTCATGCACGCGCTTGTTCCTCGATGCGATCATCATCAGCGTGATCGGTAGACCGCTGTTCACGTTACCCATGATATCCCGAAGGTGCGCTATGCAATCCATTGCCGAGCAGTTGATCCCCTTCGCAGTGCGTGCACCGTCCGGACACAACACCCAGCCGTGGCAGTTCTCGGTGAATCAGGACAGCATCCGGATCTTTCCTGACCTATCCCGTCGCCTGCCGGTCGTCGACCCCGACGATCACGCGTTGTTCATCAGCCTCGGCTGCGCGCTCGAGAATCTAATCGTCGCAGCCGCGCATCAGGGGCTTGCCGCCAGCGTCGAGTCTTTTCCCGCCGATGAACCGGAGGCCTGTCTGCGGGTGCGGCTGTCTGAGGGCGCCGATGACAACACCGACGCCTTGTTCCGCGCCATTCCCGAACGCCAGACGAACCGCGGAACCTACAATGGGCAAGCGATCGACGCCTCCGATCTGACCGCGATGTTGGAAGCCAATGGCTGCGAGTCCGTGGAGCTGCGGCCGTTGCGCGTCGGCGATCCAGAGATCGAGCCGATCATCGACTTTGTCCGGCAGGCCACCATCGCCCAGTTTAATGATCCGGCCTTTGTCGCGGAGCTGGTGTCATGGATCCGGTTTTCCCAGCGTGAGGTATCGGCCCGACAGGATGGCCTCGCCGCCGCGGCTTTGGGTTTTCCCGCAGTGCCGCGCTGGCTCGGCCGTTGGATCATGACCAGGCTGGTGAAGCCAGAGGGCGAGGCCGATCGGCAGGAAAAGGCAATCCGCCAGTCCTCCCTGCTGATGCTCTTCATTGCCCGGGAGCATGACAAACGCCATTGGGTCGATGTCGGGCGCAGCTTCGAACGCGTCGTGCTCACCGCGACATCCCTGGGCATCGCGCACGCCCACGTCAATATGCCCTGCGAGGTCGAGCCGATTCGCAGGCGGCTTGCGGCGCACCTCGGCTTGAATGCCGGCGCACAACCGCTGCTGCTGATCCGCCTGGGATATGCCAAGCAGCGACGGCCAGCCTCACCGAGACGGCCTGCCGATCAGGTCATGCGATGACCATCGCGCAACGGCGACAGCGCCCACTTCTCCATTCAAAGGAAACGATAACATGGGGTTTTCAACCGACACCCAGGGGCGCGAAGAGGCGCTCATCGAGCTGTTCCGCGCCACCTTCACCGCATCCGAGGGTGCAGAAGAAGGCACCCTGATCGGCGATCTGGTGCGCAACCTGCTCGCCAGCACGGCGCAGCCGGATCGCTTCGTCTTCATCGCCGAGGAAAACGGTGCCCTCATCGGTGGCATCCTCTTCTCAAGGCTGACCTACGAACAGGATCAGCGAACCGTCTTCGTGCTCGGCCCGGTCGCCGTGGCCACCGAGCAGCAAGGGCAGGGCATCGGGCAACGGCTGCTGAACCATGGTTTAGCCGCGCTGCGCAGCGCTGGCGTCGATATCGCGATGACCTATGGCGATCCCGGCTACTATGCCAAGGTCGGCTTCAGGCCGATCCGTGAAGCAGATGCACCAGCCCCCTTCAAGCTCAAGCAGCCCGAAGGCTGGCTAGCGCAGTCATTGACAGACCGGGCGATGACGTCGCTACAAGGACCGTCGCGCTGCGTCGAAGCACTCAACGATCCGGTATTTTGGTAGGACGATCCGTATGGACTCCGACGACGTCGGTCATTGTCACGACAGCAAGCACCCCGACTCAGTCAGCCATGCTCCGGCGTCGCTCGCCGCACTCGGCTGGCGACCCTCGTTCGCCGAACAGACCAGCCCCGAAGGACGCTCAGCAACGCCCCCCGCCCGCGTGATCGCGGTGCATCGCAGCGGCCTGCAGATCCTGGGCGCTGGCATCGACGAGACCCTGCCACCACGCGCCGATGCCACCGTCGGTGACTGGCTGCTGCTCGATCGCGCACAGCCTCGGGCGAGTCGCCTCCTGTCCCGCACCAGCCTGATCAAGCGCCGCGCGCCCGGCACCGACCGGCAGGTGCAGCTGATCGCAGCCAACATCGACACCGTCTTCGTCGTCACCTCCTGCAATCAGGACTTCAACCTGGCCCGGCTGGAGCGCTATGTCGCGCTGGCCTTCGAGGCCGGAATCACCCCCGTCATCGTTCTGACCAAGGCCGACCTGGTGACCGATCCGCCGACCTGGATCGACGCCGCCGGCAGCGTCTCTGATCGGGTCCCGGTCGTCGCGCTCGATGCTCGTGGAGACGACCCAAAGGCCAAGCTGTCGCCCTGGTGCCAGCCAGGCCAAACCGTCGCCTTCCTAGGCTCATCCGGTGTCGGCAAATCCACCCTCACCAACGCCCTGGCCGGCACCGAGGCCATCGCGACCCAGGCCATCCGCGAAGACGACGCCAAGGGGCGTCATACGACGACCCGTCGCGAGCTTCACCTGATCCCCGGCGGCTGCCTGGTGCTGGACACCCCAGGT
>NZ_JAYESN010000139.1:0-9549 GCF_034860625.1 Lamprobacter sp. | reverse complement strand
TTGGTAGCCTCGGTCGCGCAGCAGTCTTGGTGACCGATCTCAGGTCGCCAGGCGCTCAGCATCATCGCCAGCTTGCGATCGCCGAGCCCGGGTCCATGGCCCAAACGCCGGCACTGGACGCGAAGGGCTCGTCGATGGGCGCGATGACCGTCGCGCTGTCGGGCTTGATATCCTTGATGAGCTGATAGGCGGGAGGATTTCATCCGCACCTTCCTCGAGCGGGGCATCCCGTCGCTCGGCTTCAACGTCTCGGCACCGGTGATGGAGCGATTGTGGCGTCTGCTCGCCCACTACAACGGCCAGGTCATCCACGACAGCAAGTTGGCTGGGGCGATGGACCTGAGTGTCCCGCCCCTCAAACGCTACCTGGCACTGCTTGAGCAGACGTACATGATCCGGCTGCTGCTGCCGTTTGAGACCAACCTGAAGAAACGGTTGGTGCGCTCGCCCAAGCTCTATCTGCGCGATACCGGGGTCTTGCATGCACTGCTGGAGATTGAAGACTTCGATCAACTCTTGGCCAACACGCAAGTCGGCGAGTCCTGGGAGGCCTTCGTTATCGAGCAATTGGTCAATGCGCTGCCGCGCTGGCGTCCCTCCTTTTTGCGCACCGGCAACTGCGCCGAAATCGATCTGCTGCTCGAGCGTGGTGGCCAACGCCGGGTGTTTGAGATCAAGCTCTCCAAGGCGCCGAAGCCCTCGCGTGGCGTCAGTCGAGACTGTTCAAGTCATCAGTGGCCAGCAGGCTGCTGGGAAAGCCACCGCGGACCCAGAGCTGCTTCCAGTCGGCGACGGTCGCAAACTCCAGGAGCAGGAAGGGGGTGAACTCGACGTGGGTGATGCGCCCGGCTCTGCGATCGCGGTCGATCTCGGAGCGCAGGGCGGAGAAGCATTCGTGCAACGACTGGATCTCGTCGAGACAGATCAAGGCGTCGCGGTGGTGATCGAAGAACAGCTCAGGCTCGTTGAGCTTGGCGCGATCGGCACAATCCTGGAGATCGAGGGAGACGGCAGGCGCATCGCCTAGCCATTGGCGAGCCAGGGTCAAATTGCCACATCCTGATTAGCAAGCCTCTTCAGCCAAGCCCCTTTTTCGCCACGGAAAGGCGCATAGTGGGGCGACTCCCGCTTGCTCGAAGGATCTCGTCATGCCGATGAACCGCATTCAATTTCAGCCTGGATTGTCGTTGCCGAGGTTCACCGCGCAGTTCGGCACCGAGGCGCTCTGCGAGGCTGAGCTCGAACGGTTGCGCTGGCCCGAGGGATTTCGTTGCCCCAAGTGCGACCATTCGCAGGCCTACATCCTTCATGTCGGCGCCCACAAGACCTTTCAGTGCCGGGCCTGTCGGACACAGACCTCGTTGATCGCCGACACCCTGTTTCAGAGCACCCACTTGGCGCTGACGGTGTGGTTTCTGGCGATCTATCTGATCAGTCAGGCCAAGACCGGCCTGTCAGCACTGGCCCTGAAACGGCTGCTGGGCGTGAGCTATCCCACCGCCTGGCTGATTCCAGCACAAGCTGATGCAGGCCATGACCGAGCGCGACAGCGCCTATACGCTCAGTGGTGACGTCCAAGTCGACGATGTGTATCTCGGCGGAGAACTCACCGGCGGCACGCCCGGGCGCGGGCTCGGAGAACAAAGTCCCCTTCGTCGCGGCGGTGTCCTTGAGCCCCGAAGGACACCCGCTCTACACCAAAATGGCCGCTGTTGCTGGCTTCACCCGCAAGGCGATGGCCGCGTGGGCGCGCCGCGATCTGGCTCCCGGTTGCGATGTGACCTCCGATGGCTTGGCCTGCTTCGCCGGGGTCACCGATGCCGAGTGTACGCATCATGTCATCGTCGT
Organism: Lamprobacter sp.; assembly: GCF_034860625.1. Taxonomy (NCBI): domain Bacteria; kingdom Pseudomonadati; phylum Pseudomonadota; class Gammaproteobacteria; order Chromatiales; family Chromatiaceae; genus Lamprobacter; species Lamprobacter sp. The sequence continues at coordinate 7,701 of NZ_JAYESN010000139.1, read as the reverse complement.
TGGCACGCGCAAACCGAAGGACTTGCCTGCGTTCAGCTGGGTCAACACGCTCTTGGGCCATCTCAAGAGCAGTTTCGGTGGCGCCTACCATGCCTTTGACTTCGAGAAGTATCGTGCTCGCTATCTCGGCACCTTCGCCTATCGCTTCAACCGACGCTTCCATCTGGAGACGATTCATAGCCGTCTGCTGCTGGCGGCGACAACCACCGGGCCGCGTCCTGAGCGCTGGCTTCGTCTGGCTGAAGAAGCTTGCTAATCAGGTGCCACATTGACGCGGCCCAAGCAGGGCCAGCGCTTGCTCGCCGAGGCGCGGAATGTATCCATGCATTTTGATGATAGCTCATTCTGTCTGCTGGTGGCTCTTCATCCTGGCTGCCTGGATTGAGGGCACCTGGCTCACCGGCGGAGCCTCTCCGGGTGAGCCGTCCATGAATCCGTTGCAGGGAATCATTGGAGCGCTCATCTTCAGCCTGTTTAGCCTTGCGCTCTTTGGCTGGGTGACCATTCCAGCCGGCGCTTTGATCGGCTGTTGGATGCTGCGCACCACAGGCTCGCGTTAAGCGATCGGCATCGGCTATCCACCCCTCACCAGCGCACCAGTGTCGCCAGCCCGGCAAGGTAGAACACCAGCACGGCCGCGCTCTCGAAACCGATGTTGGCGACACCGCTGCGCTCGCGGCGGATCAGACCCAACAATAGTATGGCGGTCAGCAGCAGGGTCAGACTGATGATGAACAGCGGCTGTTCACTGATCGCGTGGTAGAGCGAGCCCTCACGATAGGCCATATCCGCGAACACGAGGAACAGCACATCGAAGGTGTTGCCGCCAATAATGCCGCCAACGGCCAGGGTCAAGGCCCCTTGGCGTACGGCCGCGATCGTTGTCACCAGTTCTGGCAACGAGGTGGCCACCGCCGTGAACAGGCTGCCGACCAGGGTCTCCGAGAGCCCGGTGTGGCGCACCAGCGCAATCCCGCTGACGCCAACCACCCAGCCGGCCACAGCAACGACGGCTGCTAACAGCAGGAAACGCATCCAGATCCGCCAAACGCCCTGCGCACTGCGCTGGGCTTCAGCCGGGATGTCCTCGCGCGTGTCGTCGGTCTGCACCGGTGTCCAGCCGGGGGCCTTGGTGGTCGCCGCGGCGAGCTGAAGGCCGAAGACGTAGAGCACGAGAACCAAGACCGAGACCGGATGCACGCCGAAGAACGCGATCTCGGGCGCCGTCGCGGCCAGTAACGGCAGTGCGAGCAAAGCGCAGAGCAAGGCCCCATTGATCAGGTTGGTGAGCGAGGCCGCTGCGTGCTCGAGGTTCGCGTCGCGGTAGACCCAGTCGGCGACGACAAGGAACGCGGTCTGGGCCGCGATCCCGCCGACCGCATTGCCCACCGCCAGATCCGCACGGCCGGCCAGCGCGGTGGTGATCGACACCACGCTCCCCGGTAGCGAGGTCGTCGCCCCCAACAGCACAGCGCCGAACACCGCCTCGCCGAGACCGGTGAGATCGGACAGACGGTCGGCGATCGCGGCCAGCCGCGAGCCGGCCAGTGCAATCACCAGCGTGCCACCGGCAAACAGCAACACCGTCAGGGGGAGCGACAACTGCTCCGGGCTCACTGCTCGCTCACGGGTTGCAACCCTGGCTTATCGGCGCCTGCTCAGGGACGCCGATGCAGGCGCACAGCATCAATAGCTCGGGCCAGGCGTCGCTTCAGCCACACCGGCCTTGGTCCAGCCGTTGAAGATCACCGTCTCCAGGCCTTGGGCAGGCACAGTGACCTCTTGCACGAAGGTCCTCTCGAACCCGTTGACATCCACCTGATAGCGACCGGCGGGCAGCTTGATCATCAGCCAGGGACCGGGAGAAAAGGCCCGCAGCACGGGCACATCATCGAGCGTGTTGATGCTCACCGCGACATCGGCCAGATAGTTGCCCTCGGCGACGGCGAATTCGAGCTTCAGGTTGTACTCGTCAGCCTCGTTCATCAGCGCTTCGCGCGCGGACGCTCCGACACCACCACTGATCCAAGGCGTGCCGCGGTAGGTACCTTGATCCAGCGGGACCTCGTCGTCGCTCATCGCGGCGTCTGCGCTGACAGCCAGGCCGATGCCGCTCATGGCGATGGCGAAGGCGATGGGAAGGATGGCGATGCGTGCTAACCCTGTACTCATAATCAGTCTCCTCAGTGCATTGAAAGGGTATGACGCTCAATGCAACGACCATGCCTTCTTCCCACCTTGGCCCTCATCCGGCGTTCATCGCCTGCAAGCGCTTGGCTCCCTGTGCAGTTGGGGCATGTTAACCAAGCGCGGGGCATTTCAACCAAGCGCGGGGGTATTTCAACCAAGAACGACGCCGTTGACGCCTTGGAGTAAACCCACGGCAGCGATGGGAATCTGACCACAGCACACTAGGCCGCTGAGGATGCCTGGGCACGCCCGATCTGACAGCGATTCACTCCGCTCGTGACATCTGCGTGGCATCAGACATGCATCAAGGACCGTGAGGCTGAACACGCCTCCTCAATGGACAAGTCGGACAGCACGAAGGCGTCGGCGAGCACAGGTCCACCTGCGTCCGGAATGCGCTGTGCTCGTGAACGGGGACCGTCGACACATGAAGACTGTTTGCAACCCAACCGAGGCTCTCTCTGATGACCCATCACATTGAACAGGTCGACGCCGTGCGCAAGGCCTGGCAAGACGACCCAGACATTGGCGAGCAGGCCGACCGTCTGCATCTGATCCCGCAAACGACCGAGGCGGCGAACCCCTGGCGTGTGGTTGGCGAGGTGTCCTCGATCCCCGCGCGGCGCAAAGCCACTCGACTGGCGCGCGAAGTGCTGGCGAGCGCGGCGGTGGAGGACGATGTCTTGCTCGAGCCGGCGATCCGGGAGTCGGATGACAGCCTCGCCGCCGAGGTGCGTCGCACCCTGCGCGCTGAGCCGCCCTTACAGGCGGTCCGCGTCATCGACTCCGGTGAGCGACCGCCCGCGCGCGCGCAGCCCTGGATCGGGGTGATCGCCAGCGCCAGCATCATCCACCTGGGTGGATGGGTGCCTGAACTCTCGCTCGCGGCGCTGGCCGAAGGCGTGGCCTGGGAAACCGGGGCCTGCCGTGACGTGCGCAACCTGATCCGCTATCAGCCGTTGAATGCGCATCCGGAGCAAGCCGTCGCCGACGCCGCGACAACGCTGATGCGCGAGCATCCACGGCTTGGCGATCAACCGATCCACATTGACGTCAAGCTCGGCGAAGCGACCCTCATCGGCACGGTCAGCGATAATGAAATGAGGCAGCTCGCCGAATCGCTGTGCTGGTTCGTGCCGCATGTGCGCGCCGTGGACAACCAGCTCGAGATCTCGGGCGAGCTGACTTGAGCTTGATGCGTTCAATGCACATCCTTGAGCGCGCTGCCAGCTGCATCAACGATGTCGGGCCCCTCTCCGAGCAGGTCGCCGCGGACGTCACCGAACGCTTGGGCAACGTACCGCAGGCCTTCAGTCATATCGGGCTGGTGAATGCCGCGCACGCCATTCAGCAGGCCGAGCGCCAGCGACGCTGAGAACGACCGGTCACCCTGGCGCTCGAGACGAGCGCTCACACCAAGCATCCCGCCGTGACCTGTTCAGTCAGCGACCGCCGTCGTCGCCTCCCGTCGGCGCCTCCGCCCCCTCGCTCGACAAGCCATATTTCTGGATTCGATAGCGCAGCGTCTCGCGGGTGGTGCCGAGCGCGCGGGCGGCGGCGGTGACGTTGTAACCGCTGCGCTCAAGCGCGGTGCGGATGATGTAGCGGTCCATCTCATCGAGCGACAGACTGCCATCAAGCGGGATCATCAGCCGATCGCCCTTGATGCTCGGCCCGCTGCCGGGCGCGGCAGCCACCCCTTGACCAAGCTGCAGCCACTCAATGGGGAGGACGCTGTCGCGCGCCAGCAGTACGGCGCGCTCGACGACATTACGCAGCTCGCGCACATTGCCCGGCCAGTGGTAGCTGCGCATCTGCTCGTAGACTGTCGGTGGCACCTCGCGCACTTGGCGGCCAGAGCGGGCGTTGTATTCGTCGATCAACACCGGCACCAGTTGTTCGAGATCCTCGAGGCGCTCGCGCAGTGGTGGCAGGTCGAGGCGGAACACCGAGAGACGATGGAACAGGTCGCTGCGAAAATCGCCGCTGCGCACGCGCTCCTCGAGACGCTGATTACTGGCGGCGATGATCTGCACATCGACCTCGATCAGGCGCTCGCCGCCGAGCCGGCGCAGACGCCGGTCCTCGAGCACGCTCAAGAGCTTGGTCTGCAGATCGAGCTCCATCTCGGCAATCTCATCGAGGAACAGGGTGCCTTCGTGCGCCTGTTCCAGATAGCCGCGATGGCGGCCCTTGGCGCCGGTGAAGGCGCCGGCCTCGTGACCGAAGAGTTCGGATTCGAGCAGCTCGCGCGGCAAGGCGGCGCAGTTGACCTCGATCATGGGACCCTCGGCGCGCGGACCACCGTGATGGAGAATGCGCGCCACCAGGCCTTTACCGGTGCCGGTCTCGCCGCCGATGATCAGCGCGCTGAATGGCACCTCGGCGAGCCGCGCGATCAAGCGGCGCGTCTCCTCGGTGGTCTTGCTGCCGCCAAGATAGGCGCTTGGCGCATAGCGACGGCGCCCGTCGCGGGTCTGGGTGTGCAGGCGGCGCTGGGCCAGGGCGCTGCGGCGGGCGCCGGCAACAACGAGTTCGAGCCGTGACAGCGGACAGGGCTTCTCGAGGAAGTCATAGGCGCCGAGGTGCAGGGCGCGCACCGAGTCCGGAACGCTGCCATAGCCGGTCAGCAGGATCCATTCGCCGGGGATCTTCTGCGCGCGCAGGGTTTCCATCAGATCGAGCGCATTGCCATCCGGCAGACTCATGTCGGCCAGGATCACCAAGGGCTCGAGCTTGCGGCTGGTCAGGATATCTCGGGCGCTCGACAACCGGCCAGCGACCTCCACATCCCAACCCTTGCCGGAAAAATGGCGTTGGAACTCCTGGGCGAGGGCGTCTTCGTCTTCCAGGATCAACAGGGAATCAGCCATCAGTTAAACCTTATGCATGCCGCACCGTCGCCTTGGCGCTTGGTCGCCATGGCCCATCATCGATCAAGCCTCACCGCGGACGCGCTGATTCCAGTCCAACTCGGGACCGGCGCTGGACGCGGCTTCAGCCGCTTTCAGCAGCCCGATCAGGTCAATGACACCGACCAGGCGTGGCCCCGACTCGACCACAAAGAGCGTATTCACGCGCTTGGATAGCATCAAACGCCGCGCGTCGTCGAGAGGAGTCTCGGGGCCACAGCTGACCGGCTCGCCGCGCATGAGGTGACGGACGAGCGCGCGTGTGGGATCAAGCTCCCCGTTGACGGCCCGCGCAGCGACATCCAGCGAGTCGAGGACACCGATCAAGCGACCTTGATCAACCACCGCCAGACTACAGAATCCAGTCTCACCGAATCGGCTCGCCGCGGCAGTCAAGGTACTGTCCGGATCGACCACTGGAAAGTCGGTGCGCATAGCGTTGATCAATGTCATCAAGAAGCTCCCGGTCAATGCAGATGTCCCGGTCAATAAGCAACTTCAGTGCCGTACTCGCGCACTGAGCAACAGCGCCTCGCTGAGCGCGATGGGCGCCCATCCTGCCTGCCCAATCGGCTGATATCAACCATAAGCCGGTTGAAATGACCCATCGGGTCTCGGTGATGGGGACCTTGCCAACGAACCATGGGCAGCTTGCCCCCCGTTGCTGGCAGGTTGCGAATCACCTGCGAGCGCCGATCGCAGACAGGCACACAAGTTGCGGCAGCCAGAGATGCTATCGACGAATGGCCAGCAGAGGAGACCGAGATGCGACATTCAAAGGTGGGCTTGCTCATCCTGCTGGGCCTCTTCCTCGCGGTCATCCTGGCCCTTGGCTGGTGGAACCGAGAGGCCCTACTCGCGTTGATCGAGTCGCCGGCGCCGACCGACCAAGGCCGACCGCCACCGTTGATCGAGGTCGCCCCCGTTGAGCGGGCCGAGATCCAAGTGCGCCTGCAAGCAACTGGCACCCTCAAAGCGGCCGAGACCGTAACCCTCACCGCCCGCTCACGCGGACGCGTCGAGGCGGTGCACTTCGAAGAAGGCAGCGAGGTCAGCAAGCATCAGGCGCTGGTCCTGCTCGAGCGCAAACGCGCACAGGCGGCGGTGCAGGAAGCCGCCGCACGCGTCGCGCAGACGGCACGGCAATTGGATCGGCTTGAGACACTCGATGCCGATGCCTTCGTCTCCGAGACCGAACTCGAGGAGGCGCGCGCAGCCGCCAGCGAGGCGCGCGCGGCATGGCGCGTCAGTAGCGAGGACCTCGCCGACCGGATCATCGAGGCCCCCTTCGACGGGCTGATCGGCCGCCGGCTCATCAGCCCCGGCGCCCTGCTCGAGCCCGGCATGGCCATCGCGTCACTGAGCCGCACCGCGCCCTTGGACCTGTTGCTCGACGTGCCCGGCAACGCGCTGGCGAAGATCGAGACCGGACAGCAGGTCATCGCCACCACGCCGGCCTACCCGCAACAGCGCTTCGAGGGCCGGGTCACCTTCGTCGCGCCTGAGGTTGCCGAGAACACCCGCACCCTGACACTCGAAGCCACCTTCGACAATGCCGATCACCGGCTCAAGCCGGGCCTGTTCATGACCGCCGAGCTGGTCACCGACCGCCGCGAGATCCTGCGCGTACCAGAGGCCGCGGTGATCGCACAGGGACCGACGAATCACCTGTTTGTCCTCGACTCCCAGGACGCCGACAGCCAGGCGCGCGTCCGCCGGCAGCCGGTGCAGACTGGCATCCGTCGAGACGGCTGGGTCGAGATCACCCGCGGCGTCAGCGCCGATGAGCGAGTGGTCGTCGCGGGCCTGCAGCGTCTGCGCGATGGCATCGCGGTTCAGATCAAAGATGACCCGCAGCGGCAAAGCACGCAATCACCAGCCAGCAAGCGCAAGCCAGATGAGCATACCGAGCCGGCCCATCCATCGCCCGGTTCCTCGTCCGATTCATCCGCCGGTGCTCCGGCCGGCTTGGAACAAGCGACTCAGGGTGACAGCCCATGAAGCTCACCACCCTCGCCGTCACCCGACCGGTGGTCGCGACCGTCGTCTCGCTGCTGGTCATCGTCATCGGACTCGCCGCCGTGCTCAATCTACCGGTGCGCGAGTACCCGGATGTCGATGATCCCACCATCACCGCGACCGTGACCTACCCCGGCGCTGCCGCCGAGGTGGTCGAGCGCGAGATCACCGAGCCGATCGAGAAAGCGGTGAGCGGCATCGATGGCGTGCGCCAGATCCGCGCCAGCTCTCGGGATGGGCGCGCGCGCATCGAGGTCGAGTTCTCACTCAACCGCGATCTCGATCTTGCCGCCGCCGACGTGCGCGATCGCATCTCGACCGTGCGCAACGATCTGCCCGACGAGGCCGAGGACCCCGAGATCAGCCAACAATCGCTGCAGGCCCAGGTCGTCATGTGGGTCACGCTCACCAGCGATGAGCTGGACCGACTCGCCCTCTCCGATCTTGCCGACCGGGTGCTGGTCGACCAGCTCTCGACCGTGCCGGGCGTCGCCCAGGTGCTGTTCGGCGGCGAGCGCCGTTACGCGATGCGCATCCACCTCGACCTGCAGCGCTTGGCGGCCCATCAGCTCACGGTGCT
>NZ_JAYESN010000138.1:0-9562 GCF_034860625.1 Lamprobacter sp. | reverse complement strand
GCCCGGGGTGTCCAGCACCAGGCAGCCGCCGGGGATCAGGTGCAGCTCGCGACGGGTGGTGGTATGCCGGCCCTTGGCGTCGTCTTCGCGGATGGCTTGGGTGGCGATGGCCTCGGTGCCGGCCAGGGCGTTGGTGAGGGTGGATTTGCCGACACCGGATGAGCCGAGGAAGGCGACGGTTTGGCCTGGCTGGCACCAGGGCGACAGCTTGGCCTGAGGGTCGTTGCCGCGGGCATCGAGCGCAACCACCGGGACCCGCTCGGAGACCCCGCTAGCGGCATCGATCCAGCTCGGCGGATCGCTCACCAGATCGGCCTTGGTCAGGACGATGACCGGCGTGATCCCAGCCTCGAAGGCTAATGACACATAGCGTTCCAGCCGGGCCAGGTTGAAGTCCTGATTGCAGGAGGTGACGATGAAGACCGTGTCGATGTTGGCGGCGATCAGTTGCACCTGCCGCTCGGTGCCGGGCGCGCGGCGCTTGATCAGGCTGGTGCGGGATAGGAGGCGACTCGCCCGTGGTTGTGCACGATCGAGCAGCAGCCAGTCACCGACGGTGGCATCAGCGCGCGGTGGGAGGGTCTCGTCGAGGCCAGCGCCCAGGATCTGCAGGCCGCTGCGATGCACCGCGATGACGCGGGCGGGGGGCGTTGCTGAGAGTCCCTCTGGGCTGGTCTGTTCGGCGAAATAGGGTTGCCAGCCGAGTGCGGCGAGCAACGCCGGATCATGGCTGACGGAGTCGGGGTGCTTGCTGTCGTGACAATGACCGACGTCGTCGGAGTCCATGCGGATCGTCCTACCAAAAGACCGGATCGTTGAGTGCTTCGACGCAGCGGGACGGACCTTGTAGCGGAGTCATCGGCCGGTCTCTCAATGACTGCGCTAGCCAGCCTTCGGGATGCTTCAGCTTGAAGGGGGCTGGTGCATCCGCCTCACTGATCGGCCTGAAGCCGACCTTGGCATAGTAGCCGGGATCGCCATAGGTCATCGCGATGTCGACACCGGCGCCGCGCAGCGCGGCTAAACCATGGTTCAGCAGCCGTTGCCCGATGCCCTGACCTTGCTGATCCGTCGCCACGGCAACCGGGGCAAGCACGAAGACGGTCCGCTGATCCTGCTCGTAGGTCAGCCTTGAGAAGAGGATGCCGCCGATGAGGGCACCGTTTTCCTCGGCGATGAAGACGAACCGATCCTGCTCTTCCGTGTTGGCGAGCAGGTTGCGCACTAGATCGCCGATCAGGGTGCCTTCTTCTGCCCCCTCGGATGCGGTGAAGGTGGTGCGGAACAGCTCGATGATGGCCTCTTCGCGGCCTTGAGTGTCGGTCAAAAACGGCATGTTATGGTTTCCGTTGAATGGAGAGTCACTTCTAGGGTACCCCCAAGTACGCCCCCTTCTTTCGCGCACAGCTCACCCGAGTTCAGTACCGATCATGGGCTGAGGTCCAGCGCGCTTCGAGCGTACCGAATGCGTTGGAATCGATCACAACCACCCTTAGAGACTGCCCTTCCTGGACAAGAGACTGCCCTTCCTGGACAGTCTCTGCGATTTAAGGCACTGAAAATAGTCAGTTTTCAGTTTCATGGATCTCTATAAAATACAGAAATTTAAGCAAAAATTCCTATACAGCGTCTTAGGGATACTCCATTGCGGGTAGAACACCCCTGACGGTCGGACTGGAGGTCACGATGGACGTTTCCACCTTACGGTTGCTCGACCAAGCGCTGTTCCTGCTGCACGCGGCCCTGGTGCTGTTCATCCTCACCGGCTGGGTTTGGCAACACACCCGGCGCCTGCACCTGCTGGTGGTTGTGCTCACGCTCGGCTCCTGGGTTGGACTCGGCGCCTGGTTCGGCTGGGGCTACTGCCCGCTGACCGACTGGCATTGGCAGATCAAAGCCGCCCTCGGCGATACCGGATTGCCGGCGTCTTACATCAAATATTACGCTGACGCGCTGACGGGGGCGTCGTGGAATCCGATGCTCATCGACGTTTGGGTTGTCGGCTTGGCGCTGATGGCGCTGGTCGTGTCGGTTGTACTCAACTGGCATGATTGGAGGCGGAAACGAGCCAGCAAGCTCCAGTGATCGAGGCGAGCGAGCGCATCGGCGAGGCGCCAACCGCATCGAAGCGCGGGTTGCTTCGACGCCCTGCACGCCCAATTCCCCCCATATGATCAAACGCCTTCTTTTCGCCTTGCGCGCGCTGCTTCCAGGGCGCCTCGGCAAATCCCGCCCGCCGCCTGCGACCGTGGCTCAGGTCGATCTCGATCGGCTGTTGGGGGCCTGGTTCGAAGTGGCCAGGCTGCCCAATCTCGAGGCGGACGGCCCTTGGCAGCACAGCGTCAATGTCACTGCGACCTATACCAAGGGTCCTGACGGGCGTCTCAGCGTCCAAACCGTTGCTCAGAACGCAAAGGCGGGGATGCGCCGCAGCGAGGTCACCGGCAGCGTTCATCCCGCCGACCCGAGTGGCTCGAAGCTGATCTTGCGTTTCTTCAAGCTGATTCGCGGCGACCTCTGGGTGATCGGCTTGGACCCTGATTATCGATGGGCGCTGATGGGCACACCGAGCCGCAGGCGGCTTTGGCTGATCGCCCGCACCCCGCATATCGAACCCGACGACTTTGAGCAGGCCATGGCGATCGCTGTCAAACAAGGCTACGAGGCGGCGCGCGTCAGACCCACCCAGCAACAGGTCGCAGCCTGACGGGAGGCCGGCGGCCTGAGGTTCTTCCGCGCATCCGAGTCCTGGTTGGAACTCGCACGCTGCAAGGACTGACGGCTCGCGCTCACAGCGTCGCGACGAAGCCAAGGACGGCACCTGCCGCCTGATCCAGGTTCTGCATCCAAGTGCGCCCGGATTGCCGGCGCGGCTTGAAGCTGTGATCCCCGTCCTCGATCCAGGTCAGCCGGATCGATGGAGCAAGCGCATAGCCGGCGACCTCGTCCGGCGTGCCGAAGGGATCGCGGGTACCCTGACAGATCAGCGTCGGCGAGCGCAGGAGCCGCAGATGCTCGGTGCGCAGCCGATCCGGCTTTCCCGCCGGATGGAACGGGTAGCCGAGGCAGACCAGCCCGGCGGCGCGCTCGTCGGCGATCAGGCTCGCCATGCGCCCGCCTAGGGACTTGCCGCCGATCAGCAGGCGTTGCGCGTCGGTACCGGCGCCAAGCGCCTGGTCGATGATCCGAGTCCAGCGCTCCAGCAGCACCGGCTCGCGGTTCGGTGATGTGCGCCTGCCGGTGCGCTGGATCTCGGTCATGTACGGGAACTCGAAGCGGATCACCCTCAAGCCTGCTCGGCCCAGCGCACGAGCGATGTGCGCCATGAAGGGTGCATCCATGCCCTGACCCGCACCATGGGCCAGGATCAGGGTCCAGCGTGCATCCGGCGGCCCATCGGTCAATACATCGTGCGCGTTTTCGGGGTTGTCAGACATCGCGTGGCGGCCTCATGATCCAAGCACCAGTCGGTTCGAAGCAGTATCCCGCAACCACAGTCGGAACCGCGATGACGGCAATCGAGATCCGCGCGACCCTCAATCTGGGTCTCTGGCAGGGATTGCTGGCGATTCGGTGATCCTGGCCCGCAGCCCAACCCATCAGTGCCATGCTTCGCGTAGCCATTCTCGCCGACACCCACGCCCACTTGGACGCGCGGGTGGAAGCATTGGTGGCGACCTGTGATCTGGCGGTTCACGGCGGGGACATCGGCAACGCTGACGTCTTGGAGCGCCTGCGACCCCGTCAGGGACGGGTCATTGCCGTGATCGGAAACAACGACATTCCACGCAAGTGGCCGCCGGAGCAAGCGCACGTCCTGGATGGCCTGCGTGAGCACGAGGATCTGATGCTACCCGGTGGAACGCTGGCGGTCATCCACGGCCATCAGATCGCCGCCCGGAATCGCCATGAGCGTCTGCGCCGGCGCTTCCCGCAGGCGCGTGCGATTGTCTATGGGCATAGCCACCGTCTGATCGCCGATCGCGATGCCGAGCCCTGGGTGCTCAATCCCGGCGCTGCGGGCCGGGCACGGACCTTTGGCGGACCCTCCTGTCTGGTGCTCGACGCCACTGAGCATCGCTGGGCGTTGCGCATCGAGCGTTTCGAGCCCTTGAAACACCATGGTCGATAGTCCTACGGCCGACCTGTTGTTCGTTGTCGCAGTCCCCTGACGCGACGGTCACGCAGGACGTTGGCGGAAGTCGCTACACTTCAGAGCAAGCAACCTCTTGGAGACTGTGCATGCAAATCCCTGTGCCGATCATCGCCGTTGTCGTTTCATCAGCAACGCTACTCTCTTGCGGACGGCAACAGCCACCTCAGGATGTTGATCCAACCCTGGGCCGCGACTGCTTCGAGTCGCATCAGCCCAGCCTGCCGCCCGGCAGCCAGTACGAGGGGATCGCCGAGGTATCCGATCACCGCATCAGCATCCGTGCGATGACCGGCACTCAAGTGGAAACCTTCGATTGCTCACTGAAGCCAGATGGCACGGTTGCCAAAACAAGAGACTGAGTTTGAGGCTCCGGAAGCGGTCTTTCGCGAACGCTGCAGTCCAATCCGATTGTGGAGTGACAGCCTCCGCGAATAGGCCAAGGTGGACCGCGCCACAGTCACGCGAGCAATCGGTGGCTAGCGTGCTAAGGTCGTGGACAACGCCTCAGGCTGAAGGCGACCAAATCCGGGCGGCGGCCGACGGTGCTGGGTCGCTTGCTCATAGGCGTAGGCATACTGGAACAGCTTATGCTCGTCGAACGGCCGCGCCAGCAGTGGCAGGCCCAGCGGCAGGCCGTTGTCGGTGAAGCCCATCGACACCGTGATGGCCGGTTGCCCGGTATGGGGCGCAAGGACGGGGCTGTTGTTGCCGTGCGGGCTCTCGCTGTCGCCAATGCGCCGGGGCGGATGGCTCCAGCTGGGGTAGAGAATCGCATCGATCTGGTGCTGATCCATCGCGGCGAGGACGGCTTCAAGCAAGGCCTTGCGTCGCGGGTCGCCTTGGACGTCCACGCAGGGCGGCTGTTGCGAACCAGGATCAGCGTCGACAGCCATGGCCCACTGCATCACCCCAGCGCTTTGCGGCAAGAATGGGTTGCTCGCCACCAGTTCCTCCAGAGAGCGGATGGGGACGTTATCTGACAGCGTTTGCGCAAGAGGCGCCACCATGGGACATCTGCTGAACGACAAATCGGCCTTGGTGCCGCTGATCGACCGTCTCAACCGCTACCCGGTGGGCCTGGTCGACAGTCCGCGCCTGCGCCAGATCCTCGCGCTGCTGTTCGATCCGCGTGAGGCCGAGGTGGCGGCGCGCTTTCCGCTGACCGAGGCCACCCAGGCCGAACTGGTCGAGCGCACCGGCCTGCCGGCGGCCGAGCTGGATGGGATTCTGGAGTCGATGGCCAACAAAGGGCTGGTGATGGACCTGCCGGTGGGGCATGAGACCTACTATCTGTTGGTGCCGGGGCTGATCGGCTTCATGGAGTTCAGCTTCATGCGCGATCGCGGCGATCTGCCGCAGGCGGAGTTGGCGCAACTGATGTCCGAGTACCTGCGCGAACAGGGCAAGGACGGACAGGCCGGCGAGTTCTTCGGCAGCCGCTGGCCGTTGACGCGAGCGCTGGTCTATGAGGACCAGATCCCGGTGCAGTCACGCATCACGGCTTGGGAAGATGCGCGTCAGATCATCCAGGAGGCCGAGTTCCACGCGGTGACCCTGTGCTTCTGCCGGCACAAGAAGGCGCATGAGGGCAAGAGCTGCCAACAAGGCGCGCCGGTGGAGGAGATCTGCATGGTGCTCGGCGAGGGCGCGCGCTTCCTGGTGCGCCGCGGCATGGCCGAGCCGCGCAGTGCTGAGGAGATGCTGGCAATCCTCGACCGGGCGCGTGCGCTTGGGCTGACGCACATCACCGATAACATCCGTGAGCAGCCGTCGTTCCTCTGCAACTGCTGTCGTTGTTGCTGCGAGCTGTTGGCCGGCGTGCAGATGGGCTTTCACGAGGGCATCGCCAAGACGCCCTTTCTCGCCGCGGTCGATCCCGAGCGTTGCGATTACTGCGGCGCCTGTCTGCGTGCCTGCAATGCCAAGTGCATCGGCCTGGCCGACGAAGCCCGTGCCCTGCCCAAGGACCAGCGCTGGGCGCAGGTGGACGCGGAGGTCTGTCTCGGCTGCGGTGCCTGTCTGCAGGCGTGCGAGCAAGAGGCGTTGACACTGGTGCCGCGCCCGAAGTGCCCGCGCCCACCGCGCGATCGCAATGCCCTGTTCGCGCGTATCCTCTGGGACAAGGGTCGACTGATGCCGTTCATCGCCGACGGGCTGCGTCGGGGTGTTAAGCGCCTGCGCCGACAGCGTTGATCGGCTTGGCTTCAAAGCGGTCAGTCGCGAGCCACACTCCCGCGCCCAAGCTCTGATGCATCACGCATCGCCCTGTTTACGGCTAAGCTGTCACCCGTTTATCGATCAGGTAGACCTGGCCGTCGATCTCCTCGCAGCGCAGGGGCTCGAGTCGCTCGCCGGAGCAGAGCACGCTCAAGGATTCGCCGGAGGTTGGATCGAAGGCAATGCCATGCATGGAGCAGCGCAGGTGCCCTTGCTGTGCATCGAAGACGGCGTCGTTCATGCAATCCATGCGCCGCACCATGTGCACGCATTGATTCAGGTAGGCGTAGACCTGGTCCTCGTAGCGCAGCACGATCGCGGTCTGCGGGTGCTGCTTGAACAGCAAGGGGATGATGCGATGCTGACGATCCGCCAGTTCAGCGCTGTCACAGACCAGCAGCTTGCGTCGCTCGCGCGCTGACCTGTTGAGGGTGGATGCTGTGTTCATCGCTCAGTCACTTGGCTCACTCGGCCCTGCTTTGCCTGTGCGGAGCCATGATGCCGGAGCCAAGCCCAGCCGTTCTGTTTTGCTCTGTTCTGTTCGACAGCCTGCTGCGTAGCGACCTCCTGCCACGGCTCCATTTCCAGATCCAGGGCATCGGCAAGCACTTGCGCCAGATGGCGAGGGCGGTGTGCCGTATGGGCACGCATCTGCTGCCGACAGGAGAAGCCGTTGGCGATGACGGGCGCGCTCGGGTTGGCGCGCAGTTGCGGCAGCAAGGCCAGCTCGGCCATCTGTCGGGACAGCTCGGCGTGCTCCTGTTCCAGGCCGAAGGTGCCGGCCATGCCGCAGCAACCGGCATCGATGATCTCCGGCGTCAGGCCCGGTAAGACCTTCAGCACCTTGCGCATCGACTTCATCGCGCCCACCGCCTTCTGGTGACAGTGGCCGTGCACCAGCGTGGTGCCGCTGCCGTGCGCTTGCGCATCAGCGAATGGCAGCTTGAGGCGCTTGGCCATGAGCTCTTTGGCCAGGAACTCCTCCAGCAACAGGCTACGCTCGGCCACGACTCGCGCTGCGTCACCAAGCCCGAGCGCGAGGTGGTCATCGCGCAGGCTCAACAGGCAGGAGGGCTCGAGTCCGATGATCCAATGCCCGGCGCGGGCGTGGGGCAGCAGGGCGTTCAGCAGGCGCCTGGCCTCATCGGCAGCCTGTTCCACGAGGCCTTGAGCCAGATAGGTGCGCCCGCAGCACAGCGGGCGTCTCGGGTTCGGGTCCGATCTGGCAGGCTCGGCGATGTGGACGCGGTAGCCGGCAGCCCTGAGCACGCGCAGCGCTGCGCGCGGGATCTCGGGCTCGAAGTGGCGGCCGAAGCAGTCGACCAGGAGCACGACCTCCGGTCGCGACGCTGAGGTGGCCTCGGTCAGCGCGGATACGGGTGCGGCGGCGGGTTCCGGGGTGGCCGTAAAGGGCGTTCGCGTGAGCTCCGGCAAGGGGACCTCGGCGCTGATGCCGAGCAAGCGCTCACCCAGTTGCGCCAGCCAAGGGTGGCGGTTGCGCATCCCGATCAGCCAGCGCACGGCAGGTCGATAGCGCGACAGCCAGTCAGGCAGTGCGGCGAAGAGGCGTGCTCGCCAGCGCAGACCGTCGCGCCGCACCCGCTGCGCCAGGTATTCGCTCTTGATCAATGCCATGTCGACGTTGCTCTCGCACTCGCGCTTGCAGCCTTTGCAGGCAACGCAGAGGTCCATCGCACGAGCGAGGGTTGGGTCGGCGAGGGCTGCATCGAGCAGGCTGGCCTCGCGTTGGGTCGCATCAGCCGAGTGAGCATCGGCCGAGCCGGTATTGAGGGCGGCTTTCAATAACCGCACCCGTCCACCGGTGGACAGGGCTGGGTCTCCAGTGACGCGAAAGCTCGGACACATGACGCCCTTGCTGGTCTCGGTCTCGCACTGGCGGCTGTTGATGCAGACTGCCACCGCCTTGGCGAAGTCGCCACCCTGCTTTGGGATGTCCGCATAGGCGTCGCCCATGCCGGCATCTTGGTAGGCGGACCAGTCCAGCACCGTCTTCATAAAATGATCAACTCCGACCGAAAAGATGGGCAGGGCGCAGCCATACCCAGGGCGTGACTAGGCTGGCACCGGCGCTTCATAGACCTCGAGCAACAGCGGGAGGACCTCGTCGAGCCAGGCGTCGATGCGTGCGTCGGTCAGCAATGACTGCAAGTGTTGATCCAACGCCAGGCCGACGAAGCGCCCATCAATGACGGCCCGCGAGCGCTTGAACTCAAAACCGCCGGTGTCGATGCCGCCCACCAGTTGGGCACCCGCCTTGGAGAACAGGCTGTGCAGGTGCATCATGGCGTCGCAGAAGTGGGTCGGATAGCGCTCTTGGTCTCCGAGCCCGAACAGGGCAATCCGGGTGCCACTGAAGTCCTTGCCGTCGAGCTGTGGCAGGAACTCCAGCCAGGCGGCCTCATCGGTGTCGTTGGCCTTGCCGGGGAGCAGGCCTTCGCCATAGGTGGGTGTGCCGAGGATCAGTGCCTTGAAGGCCAGCAGGTCATCAGCGCTGGCGCGATTGACGTTCAGTGGTTTTGCGACCACGCCCTCTCCGTGGCGCGCCTTGATCGCCTTCGCGATCTTCTTTGCGATCAGTCGGGTGGTACCGGAATCGGTCCCGAAGAAGATGCCGATCTGACGCATGTGGCCCCCATGAACCTGTGTCGCTCCTTTGGGAGCCCGGTTGTCGTCTTGGTGATGAGCCAGTCAAGACAGCAAGACTCGCGCCACATCGACGCCTACGCACTGGCGTCACGCGCGCAGGAGCTGACGAATCATGCAAGCCACTGAGGCCAATGCGGAACTTGATCGATGGCGCCGTCGCATCTGAGTCGTTGGACGACCGGGTGTCATCGCAATCGACAGGTGAACGTCGCTGCTCAGCGTGCCTGAGCCTGTGGCGAAGCCGACAACCGTCTTGGACTGAGCGGGGTCCTGACAGTGACCACGCTGGTTCAGCGTAGCGCCCGGTCGAGGGCTCACTGATCCGGCTCTGCAACCTCAACCATCACCTCGTTGCGGCGCAGGAACGGCAGCGAGAACGGGGAGTTGTAGCGGGCATAGAGGGGCTTGCCGAGCGGTGTCAGACCAGCGGCACTCACCGCCTTGAGCAGTTGCTCCTCATGGGACCGATAGTTGGATTCGCCCCAGCCGCCGGAGTACTGCAGCACCGTCATCAGGCGGCCG
>NZ_JAYESN010000137.1:0-9661 GCF_034860625.1 Lamprobacter sp. | reverse complement strand
TGTAGCAGTTGGTCAAGCAGCTGTTTTTTATGATGGAAACAAGCTTATCGGCGGAGGTTGGATAGAAGATACTCCATAAAAGATAGTTAATTATTAAGCTGCTCTATAAATTGGATTCGATAATCAATAAACACAAAAAAAGAAACTTTTAAATCCTCCTCATTATTTAAGTATTTCCTAAGCAACATCCCCCTATAATTCCCATCCACAAAATGAGTGAAACGCATCTTGCGAGTAGCAAGAACATTTACGAATGAGCGATAGCGAGTGAGAAACACTAGCAACTTATTTTGAGATCATTGAAAACTAAGCAAGTAATAGACTTTTAGTAATAACTAAAAAGTTAAGTATTACTTAGAAATAACTAATATAAAACAACAACCGTCTATTCTATTTTGAACTCTAAGTAGAGATACTTAGTTTCCCAATAGAAATAGATAACTATATTCATAAAGAGTTTAAGCACTCTTTATGTCTTAATAAGCCAATGATTTAATAATCTTGGGCAAAAGATCAGTAATGCACAGCAATGTGTTCTTTACATAATCTGTTTTCAAAAATTCTGAAACTGTAAAGTTTCTAGCTTTAGTGCAAGGAATTGAAACGGAATTACTTCCGTTTCAAGGAAACAAATAATTATGGAGAGTTTGATCCTGGCTCAGAATGAACGCTGGCGGCGTGCTTAACACATGCAAGTCGAACGATGAAGAGCAGCTTGCTGCTTGGATTAGTGGCGCACGGGTGAGTAATATATAGATAACGTACCTCTTAGACTGGGATAGCCATTGGAAACGATGATTAATACTAGATACTCCTTCTAACTCCAATGTTAGTCGGGAAAGTTTTTTCGCTAAGAGATCGGTCTATATCCTATCAGTTAGTTGGTGAGGTAATGGCTCACCAAGGCAATGACAGGTAGCGGGTTTGAGAGGATGATCCGCCACACTGGTACTGAGACACGGACCAGACTCCTACGGGAGGCAGCAGTGAGGAATATTGCACAATGGGGGAAACCCTGATGCAGCAACGCCGCGTGGAGGATGACGCATTTCGGTGTGTAAACTCCTTTTATATGTCAAGAAAATGACGGTAGCATATGAATAAGCACCGGCTAACTCCGTGCCAGCAGCCGCGGTAATACGGAGGGTGCAAGCGTTACTCGGAATCACTGGGCGTAAAGGACGCGTAGGCGGGTTGCCAAGTCAGGTGTGAAATCCTACAGCTTAACTGTAGAACTGCACTTGAAACTGGTTACCTAGAGTATGGGAGGGGGAGATGGAATTAGTGGTGTAGGGGTAAAATCCGTAGATATCACTAGGAATACCTAAAGCGAAGGCGATCTCCTGGAACATAACTGACGCTAAGGCGTGAAAGCGTGGGGAGCAAACAGGATTAGATACCCTGGTAGTCCACGCCCTAAACGATGAACACTAGTCGTCGGAGCACTAGTTGCTTCGGTGATGCACTTAACAGATTAAGTGTTCCGCCTGGGGAGTACGGTCGCAAGATTAAAACTCAAAGGAATAGACGGGGACCCGCACAAGTGGTGGAGCATGTGGTTTAATTCGAAGATACGCGAAGAACCTTACCTAGCCTTGACATTGATAGAACACCCTAGAGATAGAGTGGTGCCCTTCGGGGAGCTTGAAAACAGGTGCTGCACGGCTGTCGTCAGCTCGTGTCGTGAGATGTTGGGTTAAGTCCCGCAACGAGCGCAACCCTCGTCCTTAGTTGCCAGCAGTTCGGCTGGGCACTCTAAGGAGACTGCCTTCGCAAGGAGGAGGAAGGTGAGGACGACGTCAAGTCATCATGGCCCTTATGGCTAGGGCTACACACGTGCTACAATGGGGCGTACAGAGAGTTGCGATACCGCGAGGTGGAGCCAATCTCATAAAGCGTCTCTCAGTTCGGATTGGAGTCTGCAACTCGACTCCATGAAGCTGGAATCACTAGTAATCGTAGATCAGCAATGCTACGGTGAATACGTTCCCGGGTCTTGTACTCACCGCCCGTCACACCATGGGAGTTGATTTCACCCGAAATTGGGAAGCTAACCTTCGGGAGGCTACCACTTACGGTGGAATTAGCGACTGGGGTGAAGTCGTAACAAGGTAACCGTAGGAGAACCTGCGGTTGGATCACCTCCTTTCTAGAGTAAAGTTAACCATTCATTTGAGTTAACATACAAAGAAAATCTCACAAGAGAAACAGTTGTTATTATTAGTCTTTACTTGCTTAGTTTTCAGTGATCTATGTTCATTTGAAAATTTGAAAAATATTCTGTCTCGAAAGAGACTAGCTTTAGTGACCACAGCGGTCCAAGCGAAGGGAAAGGGACTTGTTCCTTTTACGGACTATTTAATATTATGGGGAATTAGCTCAGCTGGGAGAGCGCCTGCCTTGCACGCAGGAGGTCAGCGGTTCGATCCCGCTATTCTCCACCATTTTGCACTAATCGCACTGAAGAAAAAGACTCACATACTTATAGTATGCTTCGCCTTTTCCTTAAGCACGATTAGTACGAAAACTAAATATAAGCTTTTAAAAAAAGAGTTTATATTTGGTTTTTAAACCAAAAAGTTCATTAAATTACAATTGTTAAAGTCAACAACAATAATAAAGAAATTTATTATAAACTAAATAACTACAATAAACAGATCATCAATCTTATTTTATGGTAATACATTAAATAAGGTAGTGAACGCAAGTTAGTAAAACTAGAAATTTACAATCTACTGTGTGAAAAAGCCGAAAGCTTTTTTGTACTTTAGTGACTAAGCGTCTAGCGTAGAGTAGAGGGATTACTTCCTCTGCTCGTACTAACAATAGAATAAAAGATATTAAGGGCCATAGGTGGATGCCTTGGCTGGTAGAGGCGATGAAAGACGTAATAGGCTGCGATAAGCCTCGGGGAGCTGCCAATGAGCTTTGATCCGGGGATTTCTGAATGGGGCGACCCGGCATGGCGCGAGTCATGTCACCCTGCGGGGGGCGAACGAAGGGAAGTGAAACATCTCAGTACCTTCAGGAAAAGAAATCAAACGAGATTCCCAGAGTAGCGGCGAGCGAAATGGGAGTAGGGCTGTTAGTGATAGCATATTTGTTAGCTGAACACTTTGGAAAGAGTGGACATAGAGGGTGATATTCCCGTAGGCGAAAACATTTATGTGGTACTAGATTAACGAACGAGTAGGTCGGGACACGTGTTATCTTGACTGAATATGGGGGGACCACCCTCCAACCCTAAATACTACTACCAGACCGATAGCGAACAAGTACCGTGAGGGAAAGGTGAAAAGGACCGCGGTGAGCGGAGTGAAATAGAACCTGAAACCTATGGCTTACAATCATTCGGAGCACTATTTAATAAGTGTGACGGACTGCCTTTTGCATAATGAGCCTGCGAGTTGTGGTATCTGGCAAGGTTAATCGAACGAGAAGCCGTAGCGAAAGCGAGTCTTAATAGGGCGAATTAGTCAGATGCTGCAGACCCGAAACTGAGTGATCTATCCATGAGCAGGTTGAAGCTGGTGTAAGAGCCAGTGGAGGACCGAACCCGTAAAGGTTGAAAACTTTTGGGATGACTTGTGGATAGGGGTGAAAGGCCAATCAAACTCAGTGATAGCTGGTTCTCTCCGAAATATATTTAGGTATAGCCTCGAGCATTAGCATGAAGGGGTAGAGCACTGACAGGGCTAGGGCTGCTTACCGCGGTACCAAACCCTATCAAACTCCGAATACTTCATGTGTAACCTCGGGAGTCAGGCGTAGGGTGATAAAATCCTATGTCGAGAGGGGAACAACCCAGACTAACAGCTAAGGTCCCAAAGTTTTATCTAAGTGGAAAAGGATGTGGAGTTGCTGTGACAACCAGGAGGTTGGCTTAGAAGCAGCCATCCTTTAAAGAAAGCGTAACAGCTCACTGGTCTAGCGATTCTGCGCCGAAAATATAACGGGGCTAAGATAAACACCGAAGCTTTAGATTCATAGTTTACTATGAGTGGTAGGAGAGCGTTCCATTCAGCGTTGAAGCCATACCGGTAAGGAGTGGTGGAGCGGATGGAAGTGAGCATGCAGGCATGAGTAGCGAGAAAAGAAGTGAGAATCTTCTTCGCCGTAAACCCAAGGTTTCCTACGCGATGCTCGTCATCGTAGGGTTAGTCGGGACCTAAGTCGAGTCCGAAAGGGGTAGACGATGGCAAATCGGTTAATATTCCGATACCGACATTACATCGCTTGAGTGATGGGGGGACGCATAGAGTTAAAGGGGGTCACTGATGGAATAGTGGCTCGAAGGACGTAGGTTGAGAAGTAGGCAAATCCGCTTCTCATGCAACCGAGATCTTACAGGCAGAGCAATCTCTTCGGAGAGCGCTTTGAACCCTTGATACTGTCGTGCCGAGAAAAGCCTCTAAACGAGATGTAATGTTGCCCGTACCGTAAACCAACACAGGTGGGTGAGATGAGTATTCTAAGGCGCGTGGATGAACCATTGTTAAGGAACTCTGCAAACTAGCACCGTATCTTCGGTATAAGGTGTGCCCTATTTGTTAGAAGACTTGCTCTTCAAAGCACTGATGGGTGGCAGCAAAGTGTCCCTCCCGACTGTTTACCAAAAACACAGCACTCTGCTAACTCGTAAGAGGATGTATAGGGTGTGACGCCTGCCCGGTGCTCGAAGGTTAAAAGGATTGGTTAGCTCTGCGAAGCCATGAATTGAAGCCCGAGTAAACGGCGGCCGTAACTATAACGGTCCTAAGGTAGCGAAATTCCTTGTCGGTTAAATACCGACCTGCATGAATGGCGTAACGAGATGGGAGCTGTCTCAACCAGGGATCCAGTGAAATTGTAGTGGAGGTGAAAATTCCTCCTACCCGCGGAAAGACGGAAAGACCCCGTGCACCTTTACTATAGCTTGACACTGCTATTGGGATATTCATGTGCAGGATAGGTGGGAGCCATTGATGAACAGACGCAAGTAGGTTCGGAGGCATCCTTGAGATACCACCCTTGAATATTCTGATAGCTAACTCCGTACGATTATCTCGTGCGAGGACAATGTCTGGTGGGTAGTTTGACTGGGGCGGTCGCCTCCTAAAAAGTAACGGAGGCTTACAAAGTTCGGCTCAGAGGGGTTGGAAATCCCTCGTAGAGTATAATGGCATAAGCCGGACTGACTGTGAGACATACAAGTCAAGCAGAGTCGAAAGACGGTCATAGTGATCCGGTGGTTCTGTGTGGAAGGGCCATCGCTCAAAGGATAAAAGGTACGCCGGGGATAACAGGCTGATCTCCCCCAAGAGCTCACATCGACGGGGAGGTTTGGCACCTCGATGTCGGCTCATCGCATCCTGGGGCTGGAGCAGGTCCCAAGGGTATGGCTGTTCGCCATTTAAAGCGGTACGCGAGCTGGGTTCAGAACGTCGTGAGACAGTTCGGTCCCTATCTGCCGTGGGCGTAGGAAAGTTGAGGAGAGCTGCCCCTAGTACGAGAGGACCGGGGTGGACGAACCACTGGTGTACCAGTTGTCCTGCCAAGGGCATCGCTGGGTAGCTATGTTCGGATGTGATAACCGCTGAAGGCATCTAAGCGGGAAGCCAACTCCAAGATGAACTTTCCCTGAAGACCCCATGAAGACTACATGGTTGATAGGCTGGGTGTGTAAGTGGAGAAATCCATTTAGCTGACCAGTACTAATAGGTCGTTTGGCTTACTTATTTCTATCTACTTTTAACGCTCGAACTAAGTCCGAGCTAAAGTAGCAAATACTAAAGCACAAAAAAGCTTTCGGCTTTTTCGTATGGAAGTACTGTGCGCATCACTTCCTTGATAAGGGTAACCTTATCAAGGAGATGTTCTCTTGATAAGTTGCTGACTTTTAACAATATTACCAAAGCGTCATGGAAGCAGACAATGGTCTCTTTCCATGACGCTTGCCGGTGGCTATACAGATGTGGAAACGCCCAGCTCCATCCCGAACCTGGAAGCTAAGCGCATCCTGGCCGATGATACTCTCCCTTACTGGGACGGAAACGTAGGTCGCTGCCGGCTCGTCACTTACTACTATTTACTTCTTAAATAAAACAATCACTATCAAAACAAATTAACATCCATTCATTTAACCAATCCATACCTAAACAAATATAAATTAAAATGAACAATACAAGTCTGCCTTAGATGAACACTGCTTAAAAACAATAAGCCTATTGTTGGATGTAGACCCTGAATCGAGTTCAGGGTGACGGAGGGTGGTTCAGGATGATAGGTGCTGGATTCAGGGTGATGGGGTGTTTTACATGTAGAGGCTGGATTACATGTAAAGATTTGGTTACATCTGAGTGCTGTTGGATTTACATGTAAAGACTTAATGGAGACGGTTTTACATGTAGGGATGGGGTTACATGTAAAGTTTGTGTTACATGTAAAGTTTGTGTTGCATGTAGAGATTGGTTGCATGCGGGTGCGGTGGGATTTACATGTAAAGATTTGATTACTGTAACGTGTAAAGATTTTGTTGTATCATATCTGAGTGCGGCTAGATTTACATGTAAAGGCTTAATGGAGACGGTTTTACATGTAGATGTCATGTTACATGTTGAACTTTTTGCCCGAAAACTGACCCACTTTTTTGAAAACTTTTGACCCACCTCTCAACTAAATTAACATACCCTTTTGCACACTATACTCAGAAGGGAAAGAGAGGAATGATAACAATGGAAGATTGGGTAACTATTCGAAACCTAAAGAAGAAAAATCCAAATATAGGCACAAGAGAATTGGCAAGAATACTTGGCATCAGTAGAAACACAGTCAAAAAAGCACTGAAGAGTGATGCGTTGCCTTTGTATAACAGAGGCGAGAAAAAGATTAATGAGGCAATTGAACCCTTTGTTGCATTTATCAAAGAGTCATTTTTAAAGAAAAACCTCAAAGCCAGTAGAATACTCAAAGATATGCGCTCCAAAGGATACAAAGGGAGTCAGTATGCCCTGTATGCCTACATAAGAGAGGTGTTAAAGCCCATTGTCAACGATGTAAGCAAAAGTTCCCCTGAAGCCTACATGCGCTACGAAACAGCGCCAGCAGAGCAGATGCAATACGATTGGTCTCCTTATGTGGTACAAATTGGAGGCAATAGTGTAAAAATCAACATACACCAGAGCATCTTAGGATTTAGTAGGTATAAATTTTATGATGTGAGTTTATATGTTGCAGGAAGCGATGTGTATACGGCCTTAGAGGAGAGCTTTATCTTCTTTGGCGGCGTGTGTGAACGTATACAAGTGGATAACGCCACTGTGTTTATTACCAATGCCTCTAAAGACAATCTTGTGTGGAATCCTAGATTTTTAGCCCTGTGCGGACTCTATGGCATCAAACCCACACGAAGTATGCCCTCTCACCCTTGGAGCAAAGGAAAAGTGGAGCACCCCTTTAGTTACCTTGAGACCCATTTTATAGCAGGCAATACATTCACAAGCTTTGAGGAGTTAAGAACAAGGCTTAAGGCGTTTCAAGATGAACATAACCTTGAAATGCACGGCACAACCAAACAGGTGACAAAAGTACTCTTTGAAACACAAGAACAAGCCGCGCTACACCCACTACCAATTCACCCCATCACGGGTGAGCTTAAACGGTATGTGGGCTTTAAAGAGGAGTTTAGAAAAGCAAGTGCTGATTGCTTGATATCTTACAGAGGAAACAAATACTCTATCCCTCACTACTTTGCAAGTAAAGAGGTTTGGCTTCGGGTGCTTTATGGTACCTCATTGCACATCTATTCCAGCAGAAACAAGCTCATTGCTTCCCATGCGCTCTCTTTAAAAAAGGGAGAGGTGATTATTGACAAGGAGCACTTTAGCGGATACCGAAAAGAGAGTCAGTTTGATTCACAAGCACTCTCAATCAGTAGACTCCTAAAGCGGTTTCATAACTACGCCAATATCCACACCTTTATTGATAATCTCAAAGTAGCCAAACGTATCAATCCAGCATATCATCTTTACAAGATAGCCAATCTGTTTGAGTACTACGATGATGGGGATTGCATTATGGCTATGGAAGAAGCCATCACTTTAAGCGTCTATAGCTTCTCTATTATCAAAGGCACCATCACCCATAAAACCCCACTTAGGAAAGAGCAGTTAAACCTGTTTAATATCAAACTACCTCAAGAGAATATTAAAAGAGATTTAGGAGATTACAAATTATGAAAAGACCAACAACTTCTTTGAGAAATAGCGGACCAGTTGCCCTAGAGAATGGCTCATTAAAAGCAAACATTGAAAGTTACTGTAAACTCTTATCCCTCTCTTCTGTGGGTGAAAATTACGAAAGCGCAGCCCATGATGCTGCCAAGGCAAAACTCTCCTATCAAGACTATTTGTATAAACTGTTGCAACAACAAATTGTTGATAGGGTAGACAGAAGTATTAACGCAAGGGTTAAAAAGGCAGGATTTAAATATCTAGCATCCTTGGATGAGTTTGATTTTAGTTTCCAACCACAGATTGATGAAAAGCTTATTCGCGAACTAGCCACCCTGAGCTTTCTAGAGAGTGCAACCAACATACTGCTGGTTGGCGCACCTGGAGTTGGTAAAACCCACTTGGCGATTGCACTTGGACTGGAAGCTACTAAGCAACGAAGGAGGGTAAAATTTATAAGTGCAGAAGAGCTTACCCATGAACTCATTGCCGCCAATAGATCAAACACGATTACAGATTATCTAGAAGCAATAGGCAGGATTGAACTTTTAATCATTGATGAGATTGGGTACTTAGAACTCTCCCGTGAAGCTGCTTCTCTCTTTTTTAGACTTATCTCAAAAAGGTATGAAAAGGCTTCAACGATTGTTACCTCCAATAAAGAGTTTCAAGAGTGGGGGCAGATATTTAATGATGATGTCATTGCTACAGCTATATTAGATAGGCTCTTACATCACTCTCATCCATTTTTAATCAATGGCCCAAGCTACAGAATGAGAGGCTTAAGGGAAAAAAACAAAAACAAATCAAAAAACGGAGGTGAGAAACTGGAAAAATAATGGTAGAATTGCGGTCTGCAGGTGGGTCATTTTTTTTCAAAAAAAAGGGTCAAATTTCGGTCAAAATCTTCAATCAGCTTTAAAAGGTTTAGCTTGAAAGCTATCATGACCTTTTATATATTCAAAGGTTTGAAGCTTTGATGAACCACTCTCTAGGTTTGAAAAACGAAATACACTAGTAAGGTTTTTTAAAAGAGCCATTGTCTCATTTTCTCCAAGGGTAGAGATAAGTAAGTTAATGTTTTGAAAAGAGAGAAAGAGTTCTACTTTTGCTTCTCTTAATACATCTACACCTAAATCTAAATTTGGAGATACTACCCTTTGGGCTTCATCTATAAAAACACTTACTGGATGTAAATTTGAAAAGGTATCTTTTCCAATTTCTAAAGCTAAGGATTCCAAGAGTGTGCTTGTTAAGATAGCTAAGATATTCGCAGGTATGCCATCGGTATGGATGATTACTATTTTACCTTTGCGTAACTCATGTGCTAGATTGATTTGGCCAATATTAAAGTACTCTTGGGCTGCTATATCCATGATAGGTGAAGTGATGGATACGATGTGATTTATAAAAATATTTGAAGATTGCATCCTAGAACTTTTTAATAAAGG
>NZ_JAYESN010000136.1:0-9777 GCF_034860625.1 Lamprobacter sp. | reverse complement strand
TGACATCGGTTTGCCTGCTGCCGGGTGAGATGGATGTGGAATTGGCACAAGTTGCACCCTATCTGGTGGGTCTTGATGATGAGCTAACGGCAGTCGATTGGATTCTATCCGAGGGTTGGGGGCAACACTGGGGAATTTTCTTGATCACGGAGGCCTCCTTTCGCGCCGTGCGACAACATGCGCGCGCCCAACTGCACGTCTACGGCCCCGATGGTGAGCCGCTATTTTTTCGCTACTATGATCCGCGCGTGCTGCGTGTGTTTCTGCCAACCTGTCAGTCACACGAGCTTGTTGATTTTTTTGGTCCGGTTGATCAGTATCTGCTCGAAGCCGAGAACGCTGATTCGCTTCAATTTTACACGATTTCCGACGGGGTCCTACAATCCCGCTAACCCGCACCGCTGAGGCCGGGCGGCATGCTCCACGTACGTTTTGACCTATCCACTTCACCAATAGGGGGAGAGCGCAGATGGCAGGTAAACCCGCCGCGAGGACGATGGACTCGACCGCTCACATGATGTCACCGTTGCTACCCGGACCGGGCAGCTTGAATGTCATGATCGGCTTCCAGCCCGCTTGGCGAGGCATCCCGCTGGCGGCAGCAGCCGGATTGCAGGCAGCAAAAACAAGTTCGCAAGCTCGGCTCGCTGTCGCTAAGTCAGCCACTCTAGCCGCCGCTGGCACACCCGGCGCTCCGGCCGCTAAGGCTGCGGAGGAAAGCCTAAAGGTGGCGGAAGCCGCTGCGATGGGTAGCATGATCAGCAGTATTTCCGCAGGGGCGGACATCCATGCCTGTCCAATGCCGCTGCCGCTTCCACCTCATGGTCCAGGCGTGGTAATCAATGGAAGCACCAGCGTCATGATCAATAACCTGCCTGCCTGTCGGGTTGGCGACACACTCATTGAAGCGCTTGGCCCACCGAACAAGATCGTCAAGGGCTGCTTCACGGTCTTGATTGGCTGAGGATCTAGCGCATCAGATAAAAACTCACCAGCAGGGAGAGATGGGCGGTAGCTAGTGCCAACTAAACCGCACAATCTGTGCCGAATATCAAAGCTCTGCTGCTGACAATTTGGCTTGAAGAGCCCGAAAATCCTCAAAGCTGGATATAAAAAGCAATTTGGAATTCCATTGCCGCCATTACCGATTTGCCAGATCCTGGCCGCTTTGGCCAAACTTGCTGCTCCAGCATCAACGCGATTCTATTGACGGTCATATTCGCAGGAAGACGCAGTGATATCCAGCGCTAAGATGACAGGATTTAGATCATGCTGAAATTCAGTGCCGCACAGATGTCTCACTTGACCCGGACTTCTTTCTTCGAACGTCTTTACCGGTTCATTGAAGACAACGCTTTGCGCGAGGATTGGAAGACATGGATGCGGGATCATCGGCACCTTGAACAGATTTGGAATCCCGTCTGGCCTGCGGCACAGGAACACACTGAGCACGACTGCGCGTTGTTTCTCATCTTGCTTGCCATTCGCTCATTTGAGAGCGATCCTGTGGATAACCCCCACGCTTTGCTTATACAGGTAGCTAGTAGCGAAGTGAGCTTAAAGAGCTACATCGCGGACCGCGGTTATCTGGCTTTCAGCGCCTTCGACTATCCGACCGGATCTCTGTACGATAGGCGATTAGATGTTTAGCCGCTATTACAAGCCGAGCCCGTGCCAGAAATGTCAGAACCCATGTGTCACCGCACGGATTAAAGACGACACTCTATCCGCCGCCGTCGCTGCAAGCATCCAGTCTTTAACTGGTCGACCTGAGGAAGAGCACGGTTTGCTTCCAACAGACGGGCATCCGCAGATGTATTCTGCCGATTCCAGCCCTTGTCTGCAAAAGGCTTTTATCCTGGGCCCTAAGCTTCGGCGCTTTAATCGTTACCGTGAAGCCTTACCGTATGCGCGGGCTGCTAGCGACCTCAACAGCCAACTCGGGGATACGGCGAAGGAGAAAGACAAAAAAGTAAAGGCTGAGTGTCTGAATCGACTTCCAGTAGCAGCTGATGCCCTTTGCGACGAACTCGGCCTACCTAGGGGAACTATTAAAGACGAAGACCTAAGGGACGAGGATTCTGGCTTTCGGGCTGTCATGTATCGCGACGAGAGTACAGGTAAGTTGATATTGGTTGCGCGTGATACTCAACCGAAATCACTAGTTGATTGGCAAACCAATACGCGAAATGGCGAGGGGCGTGATACTGCTCAATATTGGGCCATGAGGACGTTAGCTGGCCGCTTGACTGATGCGGGTGTAGATTACGATATAGCTGGTTATTCTAAAGGGGGGGGACTGGCGCAAGAAGCGGCTTTGGTTAATCCTAAAGCACAGGCGTATCTTTTTAACTCCGCTGGTCTACATGAGAACTCGCTTGCCCGCACCGGCAATACCGACTTCGCATCGCTTGAGTCTCGTTCTCATGCCTTCAGCGCTGAGTCAGATTTCCTGACCTTCATGAACGAGACCACCGATCCTGAGCAACAAATCGAAAATGCCCGTTTTCTTCGTCGCGAGTTAGAAGGTGAAAACCGTTGGGGGGTAGACCCGATGAAAATTGAATATCACAACCCTGAGCACTTGGGCGAACAAAACGAACAAAAAAAGGCTAAGGCACGGTATATGTTGAGCCAAGCGGCAAACCCCATTCCCTTCCCGCTTCGTTTAGGACCGACCTATGATAAAGGTGAGCAGCGGGATATAAATAAGAATAGAGAGTTTTCGGAAGATTTGGAACGCTACTTCGATGAGTTAGACAGGATGATTCTAAAACTTGAGGAAGACCATGAAGCAGGACGGCCTTTAAATTCTTTCCCGCCAGTACGTGCAGTTGAGAAGGAGGTAGTTCCAAACAGCATGAGCAGGACGGGTAAATGGTTAGGTGCGAAAAATCCAGGACCTAATATTGGAAAGCTCGCGCAACACGAAATGAAGCGAGTCCTTGGGCCCATTGAGAAGCAGCTTAATGATGATCGAGAGAAACTCAAGCGCTTTATTAGAGATTGCACCTAAAAATTTTATGGCATTACATCTTTTTATTATTGCCTTTCTGAATTTTTCCATTATAGGCTGCAGCGTAAACCTGGATGGAGACGAAACAATGACAAGCGCCTATTTTACCGGGAAGCTCGCAGAACTAGAGGTTGCAGTGCGTGCCGACGACCCGGCAAGCATAGCAGCGGCTATTGCATCAGGTGCCGATGTGAATGGCCGTGGTGAGCACATGGTAACGCCACTGATAATTGCAGTGGACCGACTCAAAGCTACGGCCGTTGCGGAATTGTTAGCACAGGGAGCAGACCCGAATCTAAGAGCCGACGATGGCGCTAGCGCAGTAAGTTTGGCGGTCGACAATTATCGGGCCGCGCCGGAGATCATGGAACAGATTTTTGAGGCTGGTGGAAACCCAAATACTCTTCGCCCAAACAACAACCCGGTCATCATGCGCTTCGTACATGACCGAAATTGTGAGCGGTTGCGTTACATGAAATCCATTGGTGCCGATCTAGACGTTCGCACTCGGGCGGACGACCCAATCATTACTGACGCGGCCGTAGCACAAGACTGGGATATTGTCTGGTGCTTGATCGAGCTGAACGCTCGATACGACTATGAGACGACAGCTAGATCGCCGATCAGTCGGTCGCTAAGCCGAGGGTTTCCGGCCCCAGACTCCCCCATCTATCCGTACAAGGTCAAGGTCTGGGAATTCCTTAAGTCCCACGGGATCGCCGTGCCGCCGCTGGATTAGGCTAATTCACCTGATCTAATTCATCTGGAAAACGATCAAGCCCGTCATTGTCCGAAGTAAGGTTGAAACCACCGCCTTCAGGCGGCCAGATTGATCGCGCGGGCTCGGGACGCCACCACTGAAGTGGCCGCAGATGTCTGGGACGCGACCGAGATCGCGGTCAGCGCGACCGCCCAAGCGACTTATCGCAAGACTAAGGACGCCGTCGGCCCGCGCATCATCGGTCGATCAGGCGATCGAACTCTGCCCAACCAGCGTCGAGGGAAGGCGTGAGCGCGCTGCAGAGCGCATCCTGCTGATCGCCGACGCCCGCCGGGGGGCCGCGACCCTGCCGGTTTTCGGGCGCAAGTTTGCGCTCGCCACAGCCGCCCGGTTCGAATGGGATATCTTGGCCGTAGAGCACTCATGACTGGCGCAGAATGTTTACGAGGATGACGCTCTCGCGCGTACGGGTTGGAATCGCCTGAGCACTGACCCGGCAGAGTTGGCGAAACGGGGCCTCCGATCAGAGGATTTCGCCCCGACCAACAGTGGCTTTCGGGTTGCACCTTATCGATCCGAGCTGGCGCGCGTCAAGCAGATGCTGATCGAGCGAGGTGTGACCTTCCCCGCCGCCGCGGAGGTTCGGATGGCGGAGGGCGAAGACGAAACCTGAGGCAACTAAAGTCGCCAGTGCGTCCTCGAGCGACGCATCAACGAAGCTGATTTGCCCAAGTGCCTCGTACCTGATGTCCTGCGGGTAGAGGCAACTCTAATGGAAGGTCGCGATTGATCGAGCGGAAGTTGAGCATCGGCGCCTGTCCTGAAGCAGGGCAACAGTCTATCAAGTCAGCAAGCGGGCAGCAGCAAAGTCCGACAGGCTGCTAGAACATGCGCTCGAGCACCTGCACGAACATAATGGGATGGGATGAGCGTAGAAGCACTCAGCAGTCGTAGTGGGTGGCATCGGGGCGATTGATCGCAAAGTTGTGCAGGGCCATGAGCACCTGCTGCTTACGAGGACTCAGACGATGATGGCGATGCTGATATAGTCGTTCCGCTTGATCCGCGGACCACCTCCGCCAGCGTGCTCGGTGGCGAGACGCTCATCCTGTCCGTCGGCCAAGGCGAATGGCTGTAGAGGGCCAGAAAGCGATTTCAGACCTCGACACAGGAACTGCTGCGCTGGAATAGATCGGCAAAGTGCCCGGCGACCTGCTCAAGGTCTACCGGCAATCGATCACCCGCAATCGTCAGTCGCCATCTAATTGCTCAATGCGCTTCTCAAGCAATGCTTTTGTTTCATCACGATAATCTGGACACTGATCCAGACCTTGCTGATAGCGCAGAAGTGCCTCTTCTTTCCGACCAACGGATTCTAAATAGCCGCCCAACCAGACCGCTGCGTCAACAAAGGTCGGATCCTCCGCCATCTGCCAACTGAGCTGCTCCTCGCCTTCCTGGTCGCGCCCAAGCCCAAACAGCGCGAGGCCGCGTCGGAAGTTGGCCGTCCGATTGTAGGGTTGTGTTTCAAGCAACTGATCGGCGACATCTAAGCACTCTTGGTAGTCTCTTAGTTGCCATAAGGACTCAATCAGCCCCTCTCTTGCTGGCAGGTAATTTGGTTTCAAGCGCAGGGCAGAGATGAAGCGCTCGCTTGCCTGGGTGAATTCACCACGCGACATTGCGATCTGTCCAAGGCCGGTATGAGCTTCGTACAGATCGGGGTCGAGCTCAAGGGCATGAGTGAAGAGGCTTTCGGCCCTTGCAGTGTCGCCGCTCAATAACGCCATAGCGCCTAAGCCTTGCCAGGGATCTGCTTCTGTAGGGTAAGCCTGTGTATGCGCCTCTAGCAGCGCAGCGCCGCCCGCTCGCTCACCGAGCATCGCCATCGCGATGCCTAGGCAATTGATCTGGCGTGGCGTGAGTTCACCGTTCTCAAGACCCTGCTGCCCTGCCTCGAAGGCTTCGACATAGTCGCCCATTGCCCAGGAGGCCTCGCAGAGTCCACCCCAAACGGCGGCTTCTGTTGGCATCGCGCGACTCGCGGTACGGTAATACTCGGCTGCTTGCGCGTAATCTTCAGACAGGAGACTGATCTCGCCAGCCAAGAGGTCTAAGCGCGGGTCGTTCGGCGTTGTTTCTCGCGCCTCTGTGACGAGTTGCACGGCTTGCTCAAAATCACCTTGCTCGATCGCAGCAAGGATTGGGCGATAGGTTTCAGGAATCGGCATCAGCTTGCGTGTCTCACTCGTTCGTTACCCTTAGCCGGGAAAGTCATCCCGTAAGGCAGTCGAGAAACTCGACGGTGCCGTCCTTGATGAGATTGTCGACAACCATTCCGACTGCGGTCCCAACCAAAAAGCCGACGGCTGTTCCCACAATAGGCACAGGAATCAGCGTGCCAACCGCAGCCCCGAGGGCTCCATAGGCAACACCAGAGCCGACGCCATAGCCAACATCGATCAAGTCTTTCTTTTCATACTTCGACCAATCGAAACCTTTCTCGTAGACCTTGGCCCCAACTTCAATGATGGCCGATAGACCGAGAGCTCTAGGTTTTACCCCATCCCGTAGACTCTTTGCGGCTGCTTTTTTTGCGGCAGCCCCCATGCCATCCTTGCCAAGCTCTTTTTTCAGACGCTTTGTTGCGTCGAGAAAACTATTGCGCAGTGATCTGCGCCCGTCGAACAGCTTCTTGGCCTGGCGCCCTGGAATCGCTGGCGGTGCTCGGTCGTCGAGCATGTTAGCGAGGGCAGACGCTCTGCCTCTGCCAGTCTTTCTGCCCGCCGCCGCTGCGTAGCCCTTGACGCGCTCGGGGTCGATGACTTCCTTAACCGCAGACTTCACACTGCCTGAGCGTACTGCATCTGCCACTTCTGTCGGTTTGGCGCCGCGTTGAGCACGAATTGCTTTGCCAAAGCAGTCAGTCGCGTGTTTAGCTACCCGAGTAACCGCTCGACAGGCAATCGTGCAAGCACTTTTTGCGACATTGACGAAGCTCGTTGCAACCGCCTTACGGGCGGCCTTAGCAGCAGACCATGAATTGTCCCAGGCCTGCCGAAAGCGGTCTCCAAAGGCCATAATCTACTCAGCCGCCTCCAGTACGCGAAAGAGTTCTGTCGCCCAGTCAAGCAGTTGCACAGAACGCTGCTGTGGTTTAGTTACACGATCCCCAAGGATGTCTGCGGCGACAGGAAACTCCTGATCGAAATCGACGCCGAGCAACCAAGCGGTGACGCAGTATCGAGCAATCTCATCCTCTGCCGCTAGCCCCCAAGATTCCGAGCGCTCGATCAGTTCAGTCAACGCCTGGCGGAAGGTCTCCTGCGGCTCATCTGCAGTCTCTGGAAACTGCTCATGCAGGAAGTCCACCAGCCGATCAAGAAAAGAGGCCTCCTGATGCGCCTGCAACTGCTGCATCTGTTCGTGGCTGATGGTGAGGAAGTTCATAGCAGGCCCTGATTGAGTGTTTCTCGATAGTGACCCAGCATCGGAAAGCCCCTCTTCGCCGTATGTCCAGAGAGAAATTCTTGCCCATCGTTGATTTCGGTCAATCGTGTTGCAGGGGAAACGTCCGCCAACAGCCGCAGCTCGTTCCAGCGTCTTGCCTCGACTCGATTGATCCAGAACTTGGCTCCTGGAATCACATCCAACGCCCGCGCATAGAAGGTGCCGAGCACACAAAGCAGCTCCAGCGCTTCTTTGAGATGACCGGATGTGGCGCCGCCTTTCCGCATCCGTGACGCCAAGGCCTCAAGGCGGTGCCCGACGCCCAACACCGTGGTTCCACTGCCCAAACAGGCGGTGGTGTGGTTGAAACGCGCATCGATGCCCGAGCCGGAGAGCCACAGGGCCGATTGCGAGTCGAAGACGGTGCGCCCGATGCTCCAAAGCGTCGCCCCGAGCATCTTCCATTCGCCGGCTGTTGGTCGCAGGCGGCTGCGCTGCAAGCGTAATCCGAGGCGATGGACCTGATCCCAGCGTTGTTCGATGCGCGCGAATCGCGCCTGCAACTCACTGACATGCTGGTCGATCTCCTCCAGGAAGCGCACGGCGGCCTTGGCGGAGATCACGTCGCCTTGCTGCCAAACCGTGGGTCTGCGACCGCCAACGGCCGTGAAGGCCATTTGTTGATGAAAGCCGAAGCTCTGATAGGACTGTAGCGTTAGGTCTCGCCATTGATAAGGCGCTGCGTAACCATCGCGGCTCTTAAGTGCAAGCGCATGCGCGATGGCTTCCTTAAGGTCGTCGCAGGCGTTGCGCCCCGGCCCGTTACTGGCCGCCGCCTCGAGTGTCTGCGTGAGACGCTTGCGCATAGTGGAATCGCTACACTGCGCGATCCCTTGCCGGCAGCGATAAAACAGCGCGAAGGCCTCATTGAGAAAATGAATCGCCTGAATCCGATTCTGGAGCGCGGAACCCTGGACATCACGGGGAGTCAGCGCGATCTTCAGATCGCCACGCCAGTAGAGTTCAAAAATCCGATGGTCCATTGTGGGCAGCTTTGAAAGCATTAACAAATACTAATAGCGCTTCTGCTTTTGCTATTGTACCCATCAAACTGATGGATTCGAAGGAGCGTTTCAGGTTTTCCGCTGCGCGGCTTACCTGAGAGCCTTTCAAACAGTATTTGCTAATATGTTGATACGGTTGCCCTGTCTCCTGTCCGAGCCGTGACAGTTGTCTCTACGCCACATCTATCAATTTCATACAACTTTCGCTAGAATTCACCAAAAGTACATTGTTGTTTTTTCGCACACCCCACCATTACGACCGTCATAGCCGTGACGAAAGTAAGCATCAATACAAGCCAAAGCCGCAGCAGGCTAAGGTCGACTAGGCCGGCTGTGAGCACCACACACAACGCCGCAAACAAGGCGGCAGCAGAGGTGCGCAACCGCTCCTCATTGCGCATGATCCGAACCAGCGCACTAATCAGGCTAGTGATCCAACCCGCGAAGCAGAGGGCACCCAGTAGCCCTCGCTCTGCCAATAGCTCTAAGTATAGGTTGTGCGCCCAAGGCATGTGGCGATCGTCCCAGTGTACCCAATCGGGTAGCCTGAGCGCGGCGGCATACTGCTCGTACAAGACGGAAAAGCTGCCAGCACCCTGCCCAAGCCAAGGCGCATCACTGAACATCTGCCACGCTGTCAGCCAAAGCCGCAGCCGTGTCCAGCGGACGGGATCACTGAATTTGGCCAACATACCGAAGCCGGTGACCGCGTCTAGCAGGAGTGCTAGCAGCGCAGCGGCGCCGGTCGCTGCCAGCAGTTTGGCAAGGCTCCGCATCGTGCGCGTCAAGCCCAGCGCCAGCACGACGAGCCCGATGATCAATGACAGCAAGGCGCTGCGGCTCTGATATGTAAGGATGATTAAAGCCGACATCAGGAACGCCGTCAGCAGCAGGGCTCTTCATAGCCAGCGCAGACGCCATGCGCTGCAGCGCAGGAATAGAACTGCCGTGATGGGGGCAATCATCGCAAGAACAGCCAAATCGTTGGGCACGCCAAGAAGAGGCAGCGCAGCTTGCTCGACCAACGTACTCGGCGAAGCGTCAATCGATAACCTGAGAACCCCAAGTTGAGCGCTGATCAAGCTACCAAGCAAGGTCAAGCTGACAAATAAGCGCAGTAGATCGCGAAGATCGAACAGTCGAACGATAATGAGAAAGATGACAGCACAGGGCAAGTAGCTTAACAGGAACAAGACACCGCGCTCCGGCTCAGCGCCAACGGCGACTGAGAGTACTGAGGATGCAACGAAGGCTGCAGGCCACAGCATCAGCCACCACGCATATCGGTTCTCGGCCACGCGGCCATAGACAGCGGCAATACCTGCCGCCGACAGGAATGGGAGCAACGCCATTGGTGAGGCTCCAAGACCGATGGCCGGCAGACTGAGATAGACGCTGCTCTTGGCAAGGCTCGGGATGAGCAAAGGTTGCTTCATCGGTGCGTTATTCATAAATTACGGGCGCCAGATCTAACGGCGTGGGACGCCTTAAACAATGTCGGTCGACAACTGAGGTTGGTCGAACAT
>NZ_JAYESN010000135.1:0-9862 GCF_034860625.1 Lamprobacter sp. | reverse complement strand
GCAACGTCGAAGCCGATCTGCAGTTGGTTGGCGCGCGCACCATCGTCGCCGGCCTCGTCGCCCTGGAAGAGGCCGCAGTCGATGAGCAGAGAGTGGTCGCCGGTTGCGTTCTGCGAATCGAGGCTCTTGCCGTTGGCGTTAGCGGCGTAACGCAATTCGTGACAGGAGCCGGTCACGCCGGTGGCAGCGCCGTGATGGCGGATTTCAAAAGCCATATCTTCCTCATCTTTGGTGAACATCCGCTGCCGCTTGCCGGTTAGAACCGTACTCAATAGACTTGCCCCAACTCCACTCGCTGGACCAGCAAGCTCCGGTGAAAAAGCTCGTGGCCATCATTTTTCTTGCTAAACATGCCACTGACATCCATGGATACCATCCTCATCGACATCATCGCCGGCGCGCGCCCCAACTTCATGAAGATCGCGCCCATCATCCGCGCCTTGCAGGAGCGCGAGGCCGCGGGTGGACCCTTGCGTTTCCGGCTGGTGCATACCGGTCAGCATTATGACCCAAAACTCTCCGGCGCCTTTTTCGAGCAGCTCGGCATCCCGCAGCCCGATGTGAACCTGGAGGTCGGCTCCGGCACCCAGGCCGAGCAGACGGCGGCGATCATGACCCGCTATGAGGCCTTGCTGCTGGAGGCCCCGTCCCGCCTCTGCCTGGTGGTCGGCGATGTCACCTCCACCATGGCCTGCGCCATCAGCGCACAGAAGCTCTGTATCCCGGTGGCCCATGTCGAGGGCGGCATCCGCTCTGGCGACTGGAGCATGCCAGAAGAGATCAACCGCATGGTCACCGATGCCATCAGCAACTGGTTCTTCACCACCAGTGAGTATGCCAACGCCAACCTGCGCAAGGCCGGGGTCGAGGACGCGCGCATCCACTTCGTCGGCAACACCATGATCGACACGCTGCTGGCCAATCTCGACCGGCTCAGACCACCGGCGTTCTGGGATGAACTGGCGCTGGAGCCCGGCGGCTACTTTGTGATGACACTGCATCGCCCCGCCAATGTCGACCAAGCCCCCAAGCTCCGCGCCCTACTGGCCGCGATCGAGACCGGCACGCGCGGGTTGCCGGTCTTGTTCCCGGTACACCCGCGCACCGCCAAGAGCCTGGCCGAGTTTGCCGATCTGCCGTCGACCCTGCATCTGGTCGAGCCACAGCCTTATCTCGAGTTCAACTATCTGGTCCGGCACGCCAAGGCGGTCATCACCGATTCCGGCGGTATCACCGAGGAAACCACCGTGCTCGGCATACCCTGCATGACCCTGCGCGATAGCACCGAGCGACCAGAGACCGTCAGCCAGGGCACCAATGCGCTGATCGGCACTGATCCCGCGAAGCTGGCGCCGGCGCTAGAGCGCCTGTTCGCCGGTGACTGGCAGACGGGAACCGTACCTGAACGCTGGGATGGCCAGGCTAGTAAGCGGATAGTGGCCAACTTAGAAGACTTGCTAACGGCATCTTGACAAAGACTACGCAATCGCGCCGATATCAGACATGGCCAAATTAGACGCCGATATAAGCCAAAGAATCAACATCTTACGATACATAATGATCTTCGGGATTATTATTCTTCATACTCCACCCTATGTACCGCTTGCAGAGACCGGAGCATCTGTTTTTGATTTCATAAAGGCCACATTTCAGCATGCAATTTTCCGCACCTCAGTACCAGTACTCACATTCATTTCTGGTTTACTATTATTTAGCGCAAGTCTTGATCAAAAGTTCAAGGATCTAGCTTTAAAGAAAACAAAGACCATCTTAGTCCCGCTTGTCATCTTTAACCTTCCCTTAGCGCTCGCCGTCTATGGCATTCAATCAAACCATTTAACCAACTATGAATTCTCGCAATCACTCTACCCTTTCCACGCCTTAACTTGGGCTGATGCAATCTTCGGCTTATTCAGCAGCCCTATCAATTATCCACTAAATTTTCTAAGAGACCTCTATGTCATATCGCTGCTGTCACCACTGTTTGGAATACTAATTAGAAAAATACCTTGGACTGGATTTTTAGTTATATTTATTATATTTTGGTTTGACTTTGATGGAGACTTAGTGCTCAGAAACACAATGCCCATTATATTTTATGCTGGCGGCATGGCAGCCTTGCTCAACTGGGATTTGAGAAAACTTGATCGATTTGCAATTTGGCTCTTAGCGGCATTTTTGATTTTCTGCTTTGCGATTGTTTTCTTCCAGATAGAAAACAGAAACTACCTTCGCGTTATTTCGCCTCTTTTGATATGGCCAGCCAGTTCTCTTCTTGTAAACTCTAAATTCGGAGCCTGGGTTGCTGGGTTAGCAAAGTACAGCTTCCTCACGTTTCTCACCCACGGCCCACTTCTAGTAGTGCTGTGGATTTTTTACCAAAAAGTATTATCGCCGATATCACCTTATTGGCTATTCTGGGCAACAACCCCTCTTTTTATTTCTCTAGCGGTAATACTAATCTATAAATTTGGTTATCGATTATTCCCGAGAATCATGAAATTTATAATCGGCGGACGTTAAACCCCATGCTGATTGCGCTACCACCTTCAGCGACCTGAGCCCTAGCCTCATCCTGTGCCGTCAAGTCATACAGGAGCCACAACGCTGGCACAGGGCTCACCAGCAAGGTAAAATCATCGGCATCGACCACCGACCTTGCAAGGAAAGACGGACCAATGTTCAGACGACTAATAGCATTCTTACTGACTGCCTCGCTGAGCGCTGTAATTGCAGGCACTGAGCCGCTGGAGATCTTCAGCAACGAATCCTTGGTCGCATGGACCCCGTTGAGCGATCCCGATTACCCGCCTGATGCCTCTTGGTCAGAAGAAGCCGGCGCGATCGAGCACACCAGTCCCGGCTGCCCGGTCGGTGAGTCGCTGGCAGATCGCCCTGGGTCGCTGCTGATCGCCGATGAAACTCAAACATGGTCTCACTACCGGCTCGAATCCCGCCTAACAGGGAACGAATCAGGCTATCTAGGACTCGTTTTTCGCTGGCTCGACTCCGAAAACTACTACCGCCTCTCCTGGGGCGTGGATCAGCCAATATTACGACTGATGAAGCGCACCAACGGACGCTTCCAACTGCTCGCCGAAGCCACAATCCCTTTGAGCCCAGGGACCGAATATCTTGCAGAAGTCGAGATCGTTGATAACATCATCCGAGTGTTTCTGGATTCCGACCTGATCTTCCACATCGATGACTCGGACCCCATTCTGGTTGGCGCGGCCGGCCTGTACGCATGCGGTACTCAGCCAGCGCGATTCGACGATTTCTGGGCTCAGGATCTATCAGCAAGCCCGCCTTTACCACTTCCTGAGGGCGGGGCAACCTTTGCTGAACTCGCCAGAGACCTTGCGCCCGGGGAATGGATGAGAGTAAACACAAACAGTTTCCAGGGCGTTTGGACGCCAGCCGCACAGCGCCCTAAGACCAACATGATCTGGGGCAGCCCAAATCGTGTGGTCTCTGCCTGGAGCTCGATGGCTTGGGACCCAAACCGGGCAAGATTGGTGTTTTGGGGGGGCGGACATGCCAATTACCCTGGCAACGACG
Source organism: Lamprobacter sp. (assembly GCF_034860625.1). Lineage (NCBI taxonomy): Bacteria > Pseudomonadati > Pseudomonadota > Gammaproteobacteria > Chromatiales > Chromatiaceae > Lamprobacter > Lamprobacter sp. Next base: position 6,301 of record NZ_JAYESN010000135.1, on the reverse strand, counting down.
TCTACCTCTGGTCATCCGACACCCTTGAGTGGAGCAGAGGATCACTCCCAAGCGACGTCTTGAATACTGGCGGCAGCCGATTCGAAACCGTGGACGGACCCTTTTCAGCACCCATTTCTGCTCACACCTACGATTCCAATGAATTTTTGCCCTTGGCCGACCGCTTCGTCGTCTTTGGCGGCGCTGATTACAACCTCGGGCGCTCCTTCACCTATCGCGGTGACAGCGGCTTAGTCAGAACGGGCCCCTACTTCTGGAATCCAGCAAGGGCCGATGCGAACAAGGTCGGCGGCCTCACCGGCTCGCAGGTAGACCCCGGGTTATTCCCGGACGTCTTAGGCGGAGAGATGTGGGAAAACCGAGATACACTCAATGGCTTCGAGCACGGCGTCAACTCAGTCACCGGTTACGCCGAGATCGATGGCAAGGACACGCTCTTCTTTCAGGCCGGAGCTAGAGAACTGTTGCAGTATACGGTCACGGACGTCGATGATCCGTTCAGCGATCAAATCACGGTCGTCGGTCGCCGCTGGACACTCGATCAGCGTCAAGGCGCAGGCGCCTACAGCCCAGAACACAATATCTTCCTGCGCAGTGCCGGCACCCAGTTTGCGTACTGGGATCTCAACAAAGCCGGCCCATTCAACAATGAGGTGATTTTCAAGCCCATCGAAGTCGATCCCGGATTTCGGGACGTCTGGCCCGACCTGTACGGACTCGACTACGATCCGCTGAGAAAAAGATTCGTGCTCTGGGATGGTTTTGAGCGCGTCTGGCACCTCATCCCGCCTGAACAATTGTCCCCGGAGGGGTGGACCCTGGAGCAAGCACCAACACCGCTAGGCCCGGCACCTGACCATGGACCTGGTTACGGGGTGCTCGGCAAGTGGAAATATATCTCGGGATACGACGTCTTCATTGGAGTCACCGACGATAGAGCCGGCGACATCTGGATCTACAAGCCTGTCGATCCAGGACTAACGATCGATACAGAGACCCTACCCCTCGCTCGCATTGACAGCAACTATTCGGCAGAACTAGCGGCCAGCGGCGGTACCCCGCCCTACAACTGGTGGATCACCGCCGGGGACTTACCACCTGGTCTCGATCTCGACGTCGGTGGCACACTGACTGGCGCGCCAACACTTGACGGAGATTACAGCTTCACTGTCGAGGTCCTCGACCAAAATGGCAGTTCTGATACCGCTGATCTGACACTCAGCGTTGCCCCGCCCTTGCCGTCTGGTATGCTTCTGCAGGATGGCTTCAGCACAGGCTTTCCGAGCGGCTGGAGCACAATCGATGAAGGAACAAACCAAGCGCCCTCCAACTGGACCGTGAGCGGTGGCGCCCTTCGACAATCCAGCAACATCTGGGGGGGCGACTCCCGGGATGGCTCACGTCTCCCCAAACCCGGCACCTATCTCCGCTACGACGCCGGCAGCGCTTGGAGCGATTACCGCACCGAGTTCACGCTGCGCTCCGATGACGATGACGCCCTAGGACTGATGTTCCGCATCGGCGACGCCGACAACTACTATCGGTTCTCCTGGGATCAACAACGCCAGTACCGACGCCTAATCAAGAAGGTCAATGGCGCCTTCACCCTCCTCGCCGAAGACAACGCCGCCTTTACTCAAGGGCGCACCTACGCGGTCACCATCGACGTCATAGGCGATACCATCGAGGTCTGGATCGACGGCAACCTCGTGTTCTCGGTCACGGATAACGCCCATGCCACCGGCACGATTGCCTTCTACAGCTGGGGTAACGACGGCGCCCAGTTCGGGAATCTTGCCGTGCAGAGCACAAGCGGGGAAACGCCCAATGACTCGCCAAGCGCTCAGTTCACGAGCGACTGCAGCGAACTTCATTGCACCTTCACTGACACCTCCACCGACAGCGACGGCACGATCATCGAGTGGTCTTGGAGCTTTGGCGATGGCAACAGCGCAAGCAGCCAGCATCCAACCCATGACTACAGCACCCAAGGCAGCTATACCGTCACGCTGACCGTGACCAATGACGCTGGCGCCAGTGATACCCGCAGCCAAACAGTCACCGTCATTGACGATTCAGGCGGAACGGGAGATTCGACATTGCTACAGGAGGACTTCAGCGCCGGCTTGCCGAGTGGCTGGAGCCTGATCGATGAGGGCACGGTCGATGCGCCCTCCAATTGGGACGTGAGTAACGGCACCCTTCGACAATCCAGCAACATCTGGGGGGGCGACTCCCGGGATGGCTCACGCCTCCCCAAGCCCGGCACCTATCTCCGCTACGACGCCGGCAGCGCTTGGAGCGATTACCGCACCGAGTTCACGCTGCGCTCCGATGACGATGACGCTCTCGGACTGATGTTCCGCATCGGCGACGCCGACAACTACTACCGGTTCTCCTGGGATGAAGAACGCCAGTACCGCCGCTTGGTCAAGAAGGTCAATGGCGCCTTCACCCTCCTCGCCGAAGACAACGTCGCCTTTACTCAAGGGCGCACCTACTCGGTCACCATCGACGTCATAGGCGATACCATCGAGGTCTGGATCGACGGCAACCTCGTGTTCTCGGTCACGGATAACGCCCATGCCACCGGCACGATTGCCTTCTACAGCTGGGGTAACGACGGCGCCCAGTTCGGGAATCTTGCCGTGCAGAGCACAAGCGGGGAAACGCCCAATGACTCGCCAAGCGCTCAGTTCACGAGCGACTGCAGCGAACTTCATTGCACCTTCACTGACACCTCCACCGACAGCGACGGCACGATCATCGAGTGGTCTTGGAGCTTTGGCGATGGCAACAGCGCAAGCAGCCAGCATCCAACCCATGACTACAGCACCCAAGGCAGCTATACCGTCACGCTGACCGTGACCAATGACGCTGGCGCCAGTGATACCCGCAGCCAAACAGTCACCGTCATTGACGATTCAGGCGGAACGGGAGATTCGACATTGCTACAGGAGGACTTCAGCGCCGGCTTGCCGAGTGGCTGGAGCCTGATCGATGAGGGCACGGTCGATGCGCCCTCCAATTGGGACGTGAGTAACGGCACCCTTCGACAATCCAGCAACATCTGGGGGGGCGACTCCCGGGATGGCTCACGCCTCCCCAAGCCCGGCACCTATCTCCGCTACGACGCCGGCAGCGCTTGGAGCGATTACCGCACCGAGTTCACGCTGCGCTCCGATGACGATGACGCTCTCGGACTGATGTTCCGCATCGGCGACGCCGACAACTACTACCGGTTCTCCTGGGATGAAGAACGCCAGTACCGCCGCTTGGTCAAGAAGGTCAATGGCGCCTTCACCCTCCTCGCCGAAGACAACGTCGCCTTTACTCAAGGGCGCACCTACTCGGTCACCATCGACGTCATAGGCGATACCATCGAGGTCTGGATCGACGGCAACCTCGTGTTCTCGGTCACGGATAACGCCCATGCCACCGGCACGATTGCCTTCTATAGTTGGGGGAACGATGGCGCCCAGTTCCGTGAACTTAACGCTTACTCAAATTGACTTAGCGCTCTTAACGCCTTCCAGAAGTGCCCGAGGAATACGGGCCAGCGGCATGTGTAACAGGCTTTAAGACATCGAGGACACCAATTCGGCATCATCTGAGCTAGGTATCCAGAATCCTTAAAGCGCGAAACTCAATAGCCGTTGATCATAAGGGCGCCCAAGGCCAACATGAGGTTGTCAGGAATTCCAACGCAGACCAGTCCAGGGTCGATAGGGTGCTGAACGCGGCTCATAATTGTGAAAACGAGCGCCAAAATAAGCATGAAAAAAAGACTAACCTCTTTTATATCCTTAACCGTCTTTCAGCTCATAAACACAACAAGAAAGCTTATTCCGAAAGAGTCCTCGGTTGTGGTGATAGCGCCAGCGCCTCCGGGCAGCCTTGGTGATCAAGCTTTACTCGAAGGACTATCCCAACTTCTCTATCAAAGAGGGTTACAATACGATGAGATACTCGTTTCTGGAAATAAAAAAATTCATCAAACAAAATACGGACCCAGGCGTACCCTGACAGCTTCTAGCACTGACAAAATTGCGATTATTTTGTTAGCAATAAGGCTAATCAGAACAAGAGGACTAATAATTGTCGGGGCAGATACCACTGACGGCTCATACAATATCACTAAGAACCATGCATGGATTGATATCGCCAAAATTTTTGATAAAATAGGGATTGCCGTTGCTTTTGTTAGCTTTAGCTTTTCCGACAACCCAAAAAAAGAAATATATTCAAGATTATCAAAACTTAGCTCTAATATTGAATTTAAGTCTCGAGACCCCATCTCTTGCGAAAGATTCAAAAAGTTCGTGGGCCATAGATGCCAATTGACCGCGGACTTAGCCTTTTCAATGCCTGCAGAGATCGGAAAACTCCAACATTCACCAGCAGAAAGATGGATCACCACACAACGTCAGAATAAAAAAACCTTGGTTGCCCTAAACATTAATAGCTTGCCAATTAATGCAAACCACGAACAAATTTCTAGCAGCGTAGCGCGGGCGATACGTCACACACAAGAGACACATCCTGATTGCTCATTTATTTTTCTACCACACGACTACCGACAGCAACAATCCGATCAATCTATTCTCGTTTCTATTTACGAAAAGACCGAATGCAAATCAAATATTTTTGTTTTAACAGAACAGCGCACAGCGCAAGAAATAAAATATCTAACCGGCTTTTGTGACTTGACCATCACTGGCCGCATGCATCTTGCTATAGCAGCCTTATCGCAAGGTATCCCAGTTTATTGTTTTAGCTATAAGGGAAAGTTCGAGGGACTGATGAATCACTTTGAATTAAAAGGAAACCTCACACAAGTAGACACAGTGCTAGATCCAACTAAGCTTTCTAGTTTTTTTGACTATGCAATTAAAAACCACCGCTATGATTTAGAAAAAGTAAAGCGGCATTTACCTAGTGTTCTTGCCAAATCAGAACACAATATACCTTCTTGGGCCTGATGCTTTCTTCCTCATACTATATACTAAAAACCTCCTCACCAATTTCAGCAACGCCTAACACAGACTAAATCACAATATAGAATTCCATGATTTCTCGAACAACCTGACCTTAGCCACAACAAATTCCGTCACTAAGAGTAAAAATAACAATTTATAAATGGCAGGTCGTTTTTGCACAGGCTAATTTGTCTTCGCCAGCCAATGTGAAAGAATATAACGTTAATCCTCTTGTGTGGCACATCCAACTGAGGTCAGACTTCTTAACCTATTGATCTTAGCAATTTGCTGAGCGACAGGCTTAATCAAATCACACCAATCGAAGCGATTAATAAGCCTTCTCACTGCTTTGTTCCTCGCATTTTCATCTCTGCGGCAAAACTCTTGAATACTATTCGCGATCATCCTGGGTTCCAGGTCGCTTAAAATAAATCCCGCATCAGGTTCAAGCTTCATAATTTCTTTGAAATAATCTAAGTCTGACACAATTACTCCACGATCTAGGCTTAATGCGGCTAACAACGCTCCACTGCCGGTCACCGATTTATACGGCAAAATCACACCGGCACTTGCATGAACGATATCTGAAAATCGCTGATCATCAATGTAGCCTTTCATAATCCTTATTGACTCGCTTTCAGCAGATAGCATATCAAGTTGATCACTTGTTTCGCGATCATCTGGCGCTCCCGCGACAATCAATTGAAATTGTTCTCCAAGTAAATTAAAGGCTTTGACTACATCTACAAAACCTTTATATCGACGTAGACGACCCACACAAGCAAACACTGGGTTATTGTCATCAAGGCCAAGCTCTGAAAGAGTCCGACTACGCGGCTGAGGTTCTGGATAGATGCCGCGATAGTTCCCGTGGGGCATCACGATCGGCTTCACGGCTCGTGGATAACGATCTTTGAACAGGCTTGCCGCGTAATCATCATGAGCGATCACTAGATCGGCACAACTTGCGAGAGCATTGTAGCCAATACGATCCGCTTTGCCGGTCGACTCATGCGGCTCAACATTATGAAACGTCCAGATAATAAACCTTCCCGACGTCTTTATAAATTTCAGTGCATTAATAAAGCTCCTAGTCTTTTTTATACTTTCACTAGAAGATAAATATCGTTCAAACCTCCATGATCCCGGAAATGAACTAAGCATACTTTCGCTATACCAGTCTGGCACTGACCCACGCCAGCTTTGTTCAGGCCAATGAATATGTATACCATCATATTGATTAATATTTTTGTTCAGCCATTGCGTTTCAAGTAAAGGATCAGGGCCGGCAAAAATCCCATATGGTTGAAGTGCATCATAAA
>NZ_JAYESN010000134.1:0-9961 GCF_034860625.1 Lamprobacter sp. | reverse complement strand
GTTGGGCACCTGGCTGCGCCTTCAACGGTTTCCGTTGCTCCAAGGCCGGACGATGGCTAGCATGCGCGGATGAAGGCTAACCCCCGAGGGGATCGGTATGTCTTGGCATGATCCGTTCCATCATCCGTCACCGCCTGCTAAGCGAGATCTCTTAGCGGGCCGCTGGCGCCTTGTCCTGCTGGTCACCCTGGCTTGTGCCCTGTGGTTCGGAACCCCACTCGCGGCCGATGCGCAAGACAACGCCGTTGGCAGCATCAACGCCCACGCCCATCGGCTGGCGAAGGCGATTGAGGAGGACATCCTCCGCGTCGAGCCTTATCTGGAGCGTTATGGCTATTGGGCGGTGTTCGCAGCGGTCGGCGTCGAGGGGTTTGGCATCCCAGCCCCGGGGCAGACGCTGCTGGAGGCCGGCGCCATCGTCGCCGCGGTGCCGAATAGCCGGCTGAAGATCGAGTGGCTGCTGTTGGTGACGATCCTCGCCACCGCGCTCGGCCAGGCCATCGGTTATCTGATCGGTCGCACCGGCGGCCGGGCGATCCTGAATCGACTGCCGATCCCCGCGCAACACCTGCAAGGCATCGAGCAGAAATTCAACCGATACGGCGGTTGGCTGCTGGTCTTTGGGCGCTTCGTCGATGGCCCACGCCAGCTCATGGGGCTTTTTGCCGGGGCGCTGGAGATGCACTGGGGTCGCTTCCTGCTGCTGAATCTCCTCGGCGCGGTGCTCTGGGCCAGCTTCTGGGCGCTCGGCGTCTATTATCTAGATCTGCACTTCGACGCCCTCGTTGCTGCGCTGCGCCATCTGAACCCCTGGATGGAAGCCCTCGGATTGTTTGGGGTCATCGCCCTGCTACTGGCCATCCTCATCGCCGTGCTCAATCGGCCCGGCAAGGCCCAACCCTAACCAAGTGTTCATTATCTGTTTCCCGACGCTGCCGCTGTCCATGCTTCGCTTGCCGATCATTACGCAATCGTCATCCGCAGACCGGAAGGACGCTGACGGACAACCGCTAAGGCGCAGGCGTTAGCCGTTAGCCATGTCTTTTCCTTGGCGACTCTATCTCGCGGCCCTCGTCGTCGGCGTCTTCGCTGGACTCATCGGTGGCGCCTTCCACTTCCTGCTCGATCAGGCCGAATCCAGCAGAGATCTGCTGCGCGGCCTGCTCAGCGCAGCCCCAGTCCCCGGTTGGCTGCTGCTCATGCTGCTCGGTGCCCTGTTGCTGGTGGCGGCGATGTGGCTGGTGCGCCGATTTGCACCGGAGACCGCCGGTAGCGGCGTGCAGGAGGTCGAGGCCATCCTCGCCGGCGAGCGCACGCTGCGCTGGCAGCGGGTGCTGCCAATCAAGTTGATTGCCGGCACCTTCGCCGTGGGCTCGGGCCTGGTGCTTGGTCGGGAAGGACCGACCATCCACATGGGGGCCGCGCTGGGGCAGTTCGCGAGCGAGCGCCTGGTGCCACGCCCTGGGGCCAATCGCGCGCTGATCGCGGCGGGCGCTGCCGCTGGGCTAGCGACCGCCTTCAATGCTCCACTGGCCGCGATTGTGTTTGTCACTGAAGAACTGCGTGAGCATGTCGAGTATCGTTTTGCCACCATCCAGTCGGTGATCCTGGCCTGCTGCGCAGCGGTGATTGTCAGCGGCTGGATGCTTGACCAAGGACCGGATCTGCCGATGCCGAACCTGGACATGGCGCCGCTGCACTCGCTGCCGTTGTTCCTCCTGCTTGGCGTGCTGATCGGCGCCCTCGGGATGCTGTTCAACCGGTTGCTGTTGGGCTCCGTCGCCGCGTATCGGGCACTGGGCACGCAAGGGGCCTATGCCGCCGCCGCGCTGACCGGACTGACCCTGGGCGCGCTGATCTGGTTTGCGCCAGCCACGGTCGGCGGTGGCGAGACTCTGGTCGAGAATCTGCTCCATGGCCAGCCGGCGCTGTTCTTCCTACTGGCGTTGTTGGCGGTGCGTCTGCTGACCACGGTCGGCAGCTACGGCCTTGGGCTGCCTGGTGGCATCTTCGCGCCGATGCTCGCGCTCGGCACCCTTTGCGGTGCCGCCTTCGCGGCACTGGTCTCGATGATGGCGCCCGCCTTGGCGCTAGAGCCCGAGGTCTTTGCCGTCGCCGCGATGGGCGCGCTGTTTGCCGCCACCGTTCGCGCGCCACTCACCGGCATCATCCTGGTCATCGAACTTACCGGCGCCCAGGCCCTGGCGCTGCCGATCATCCTGACCTGCCTCAGCGCCACTTTTACCGCTGAGGGATTGGGTGGGCGGCCGGTCTACAGCTCACTGCTGGGGCTACAGCACAAACCGGCACCGCGCGCACCGATCCGGCGGATTGCGGCAGCGGCGATGATCCTGCTGGCCTTCATTGCGATCGAGCGGGTCGATGTCGCTCTTGAGGGGACAGGTATGGAGCCGACTGCGGTTCTTGCGCAGGTGTCATCATCGACAACGACATCGAGATCGACACCGAAAACGTCGACGCCAACCGTGACAGCCTCGGCGAAGACGCCAACGCCAACCGAGACAGCGCCAGCATCATTCCAGCCGCCATCTCAACCGGCACAGGCGCAGGCACCGGCCTCGACGGCAACATCAACCCAGCCGAGCGATCAAAGCGCCGATGGAATGGATACTGAGACGCGGCCCGCATCCGAAGCCGCACCCCAGCCAAACTTGGCTCAGGCTCGACCATGGACCGTTGAGGGCACTGATGCCGAGACCGATCTGCATATAGCGATCACAACACCCGACACCGGCGCCAGCGCCAGCGCAATCACCCAGAGCGCCCGCTTCAGCATCCAGCTCATCAGCTTCCGCGACGCCGACAACCTAGCGCGCTTCGCCCAGGACGAAGGCCTGATCGGCCAGGCACTCAAGATCGAGCCTGACGGGCAACCAAGCCGCTGGCACGCCGTGCTGCTCGGCGCCTATGCCGACCGCGCTGCTGCCGAGGCCGCACTGCGGGATCTCTCCGCGAGCCTGAAGCGTCTCAGCCCCACTATTCGCAGCCTTACTACGACTGAGCGCTTGGTGCCGATTGAGGCCGCAGCTAGCCCTTGAGGAGAAAAACGCTCAATCTCACAATGCGCGCATGATTGGCTAGACTCCAGTCGCATTCGCTAGGCATCTTCAACGAGGTTCCGATGTGCTGATCCATCCGTCACAAATTGTGGTTCCACCGGGTCAATCCATCCTCTTGGAAACCGTGGATTGGGCCTCCTTCGAGGCGTTTTTGGAACAGATGGGCGAACGGCCGGGCATGCGCCTGGCCTACGATGCTGAGGTGCTGGAGTTGATGACGCCACTGTTGGAGCACGAAGACGACAAGGAGATCATTGGTGATTTGATCAGGGCGCTGCTCGAGACCCTCGGCATCGAATTTCGCAGCATCGGCTCGACAACGCTCCGCAGCCCGACCGCTGCCAAAGGCGTGGAGCCTGATCAGTGCTTCTACATTGCCCATGAGTCCGCGATCCGCGGCAAGCGCTCGATCGATCTGAGTGTCGATCCGCCACCGGACCTTGCACTGGAGATCGACATCACCACCAGGCGCGACCACCGGGCGATCTATGCGGCCTTGCGCGTCCCAGAGCTGTGGCGCTTCGACGGCACTCGCCTGCACATCTATTGCCTGCGGGATGATGGCTATCTCGAGACCGAGCGCAGCGACCAATTCCCTGGCTTTGCACTGGCCGATGCCATTCCCCGATTTCTCGAGCGCAGCCGGGTGGATGGACGCAGTGCCGCACTGCGGGCCTTTCGCGACTGGATCACGACAGAGTGCCCGAGGTTGGATGACGAAAAACCCAAGCAAACAGGCAATACATCCAGGTCGCTTTGACGCCCATCACGTGACACATTACAATTGGCCGCATGATAAAGACCTTCGCGGACAAACAGACTCAGTCACTCTATGAATCTGGGAAATCCAAGAAATTCCCACCGGAGATTCATGCAAGAGCTTCAAGAAAGCTTGAGTATGTGGATTTGGCAACTTGCCTTGATGATCTGAAGGTGCCACCGGGAAACAAGTTGCATAAGCTCACTGATGATCGTGAAGGGCAATATGCCATCGCTATCAATCGCCAATCGCGCATTTGTTTCCGATTTGAGGATGGTGACGCGTTTGAAGTTGAGGTCTGCGATTACCATTAACCGGAGTGAGCCATGACTTTTGAAAACACGGGAATGCAACGGAAACCAACCCACCCGGGAGAAATGCTGCGTGAAGATTTCGCTCCTGACTATGGGTTAAGCGTATCCGCCCTCGCGGAGGCACTGGGTGTCTCGCGACAATCAGTGAATGAGCTCTTACGTGAGCGACGGGCGGTTAGCCCCGAGATGGCGATTCGCCTGGCCCGGCTGTTTGGTAACTCCGCTGAATTCTGGCTCAAGGCTCAGCGTACCGTTGATCTGTGGGAGGCGAAGCAGGCGCTTGCATCTGAAGTCGCGCGTATTCGCCCGTTAAATGCCGCGTGAATTCACTGCGCACTCAGGTGCTGGCAGCGCCCTCGATAAAGGCCGCCGCATCATCGGCGAGCGCCGTCAGCAGCGTCTCCGGCACGGCATCGGCGCCTTGGCCCAGTGCGATAGCGCGCATCAGCAAGGCGATGTCTGACTGCTCCAACAGACCAGCGGGCAGCACCTCGCCATAGAGCCAGATGCCGGCCTGCGACGGACTCGGCGGATCAGCGCGGCCGACGCGGTGGGCGGCAGCGGCGAGCAGAGCGGAGAGCATCAGGTCCAAGGCCGGCCCTGGGCAGCGCTGCTGGATCAGCAAGCGGGCGGCGTCGATGGCTTCGCGCGCCTTGCGCAGCAGCGGTGGCTCGACCGGCGCCTCCAGTGCACGACCGGCGTCAGTGTCCGCGGCCTCGGCATCAAACAGCGGCTCCGCCTCAGCTACCGGCGAGGCCTCGCCGAGTCGGCCCAGGCTGGCGAGGGTGCGACGATCGATCAGCGCCACCGGCACCCGCTCGGACAGCCCGGCGGCGATCTCGTCATCGGCCTCTTCGACTCGATCCAGCACCACCAACAGCCCGCCCATGCCCACCCCAAGACCGCTGTCGCGACGGCGCTGGGCGAGCATGCGCTGAATGCGTGGACCGAATTGGGTCTGCAGTGCGATCACGCAGTCGCGCACCGCGTCATCAAGGTCTGGGCGCAGCCTTGCCGTGGAAGACGAGGATCTGCGCGCGGACTCGGCGGTGAGCCGCTCCTGCTCGGCATCCGATTCCGCGCCGGTTGCCACAGCAGCGGCGCCTGCCGCTTCGGACTCCGCGCCGGTTTCCGCGCCAGGGCTGCCCGCGGCAACAGCCGTACCTGCGGCATGAGCCGCGCCTGCAGCGCCAGCCATACCTGCAGCATCAGCCGCGCCTGCAGCGTCAGCCATGCCTGCAGCATCCGCCTCCCTGCCGAACTCGGTCTCTTCGCCTGTCGACGCTCCAGCTCCCTCGCTGCCCGGTGCATCGCCTAGCCCCGTCCCTGGCAGACGGCCTTCCGCGGTCTCATCAGTTGCCGATGCGGTCGCGCCGTCTGCCCCGGCGCTGTCATCCGTCGCCGACGTCGATCCCGCTGCCCCATCCGCATCCGCCGACGCCGACGACCGCGTCAGATCATCCGCCAACACCTCGGCCAACCGCTTGGAGACGCTGACCACATCCTCGGTCGCATCCTCATGCACGACGTTGTCGAACAGCTCGCGCTTGCCTTGCACCAGCCCCAGCACCCGCTCCTCATAGGATTCCGGCGCCACCAGCAGGATCGCCTGCACCTTCTGCCGCTGGCCGAGCCGATGCACCCGCGCGATGCGCTGCTCGAGCACGGCCGGGTTCCAGGGAATATCCAGGTTGATCAGCACCGCGGCGTTTTGCAGGTTGAGGCCGACACCGCCGGCATCGGTGGAGATGAAGACCTGGATCGCGTCGTCGTCGCGGAAGCGGTCCATCAGCGCGCCGCGATTGGCGGTCGGCACGCCGCCGTGCAGACGCACGCTGCCGAGCTTCATGGCGCGCACCCGCTGCTCGACCAGCTCGGTCATCAACGCCCACTGCGAGAAGACCACGACCTTGAGGCCGGCCAAACGACAGACCTCGTCGAGCAGCGTCTCCAGCTCATCGAGCTTGGGCGCACTCTTGCCGGGCCGCTGCTGCGCCAGTTCCGGATCGACCAGGGCCGCCGCGTTGCAGGCCATCCGCGCCCGTTGCAGCGCGGCCATCATGCGATTCTGCTCGCTCGGCGTCAGTGGCCGACGCTTCATGATCTGCGCCAGGATCGCCGCGGCATTGATGGCGTCGTCGTGGATCTCCTGCTGCAGCTCCGACATCGGCACATCGACCCGGGTCAGGATGCGCTCTGGCAGCTGATCGCGCACCAGGCTGCGATCGCGACGCAACATCACCGACGCCAGCCGCCGCCGCAGCTCGGAGAGGTTGCGATAACCGAGCACCTTGCCGCGATCGTCGGTGATGTGGAAGTCAACCATGTAGCGCCACAGCGGCCCCAGCACGCGCGGATCGATCACCTGCAGCAGGCTGTAGAGATCCTCGAGGCGATTCTCGAGCGGCGTGCCGGTGAGCACGAAGGCATAGCGCGAGCCGATCTGCTTGACCGCACTGGCGATCTTGGTGCGCCAGTTCTTGATGCGCTGGGCCTCGTCGAGGATCAGCAAGTCCGGGCGCAGCTCGGCATTGATGACACTGAGATCGCGCATCACCAGCTCGTAGTTGACGACGTAGAAGCCGCGGCCCTTGCGATACTGCACGCCGCGCGCCGCCACCGGCCCTTGCACGACCTGCACATCGGCGCCGGTGAAGCGCTGGATCTCGCGCGCCCATTGCAGCTTCAGCGAGGCTGGGCAGACCACCAGCACGCGCTCGACGCCATCGTTGCGGTGCAGCCAATAGGCAGCGGCGATCGCCTGCAGGGTCTTACCCAAGCCCATGTCGTCGGCCAGCAGGGCGCGTCCGCGACCGGCGAGGAAGGCGACGCCATCGGTTTGGTAGGGATAGAGCTTGGCCTGCACACCGGGCAGCCGGCCGCCGCTGTCGCGGATGCGCTCGCCGATCTCGGCCGCACGCACCGCGCGCGCGGCATCCTCAGCCAGGCGGCGAGCATAACCGAGGGCGTCGTCACCGATCTCGAGATCGCCACGCTCGGCGACCTGGTCGGCAAAGCGCAGAAAATCGTCCGGCAGGCGGAGCCGGAAACGGCCATCGGCGTCGAAATGCTCTTGGAGCAGCGGCAGCAGGTCGGTCGCGGTCTCGGCGCCACGATGCAGGCGAATGGTTGGCGCCTGCGCGCCTTCCCAGTCCAGGAACACCGCGCTGCGCGGTGGCGGCTGCTGGGCGATGCGCTTGAAGTCGCGACGCTTGCGCAGCCGGTGCAGGACGGCTTCGACATGCTTGCAGGTACCCAGCTCGTTGGTGGCGAAATCCGGGCAGGTGCAATAGTTGGCGCGGCGGTCGAAGGCGCGGATGTGGACGCGGTAATCGCTCGAGAAGTGGGTCGCGGATTGCAGCGAGCGTGCCCGCCACAGCCCATAGCCCGCCGCCTTGGTCGAGTCCGACAGCGGCTCGACATGGACCTCGGCGCGGGCCTTGGCGAGGCGCTCCTCCAGTGCCGTACGTTGGGCATCAGCGAGCAGCGCGGGGTCGCTTGGTGATTGACCCTGGCCTTTGGCATAGGCGAAGAGCGCGGCGATCGCGTGCACGCAAAAGGCGCCGTCGTCGCAGCCATCGCATTGGCAGCCGGCTAGCAGTCTGGTGCTATCCTTGCCAACGATGGTGATATCGACCTCGAGCTGTTCCTCAGTCTCGGCATCCTCAACACGGGCATAGAGGCCGTCCGGCGCCCGATCGAGCGCCGTCACTCGCAGTTCATTGCAAAGCCGCAGCCCGGCACGCACCACCAAGGGCTCCGCCAACGCTTGGATCTGCTCGCTGTCGAGCAGGAACGGATCGGCAGTTGGGCTGGCATTGGCAACCTCCGCGGGATCTGCCAGATCGGAATCTGGCATCGATGCCTGCGGCGTCGAATCGGAGTGCAGCGGGTCGTTCATGGTCCTATCCGAGGGTTGAAGATGGTCGGAATGGTACGCCAAGGCTGCGTCCTCCTGCTGACCTCATCCCTGACCCCAACTCGCCGCACACTGCGGATGTTGTTTTACCTTATGCTGAGCAGAGCAGAACCGAGCCCCAACAGCGGTGACCCATCATGTCCCTACAGCCCAAGCCGTTCTACAGCATTGATGACTGGCTCGTGAACGAACGCGCCGCGCTCGAAACGCGCAGCGAGTACATCGATGGCGAGGTCTTCGCGATGACGGGTGCACGCGAGGCGCACAACCTCATCGTCACCAATCTCAGTCGCGAACTCAGCACCCAAGCCAAGGGTCGTCCCTGCCGGGTCTACGCCAATGAGATGAAGGTTCACATTCGCGCCACCAACGAGGGCCGTTATCCCGACCTGGTGGCCCTCTGTGGTGAGCGCGAATTCTACGATGCGCGCACCGATCTCCTGCTGAACCCCTCATTGATCGTCGAAGTCCTCTCTAAATCGACCGAGCGCTACGACCGCGGCGACAAGTTCGCCTCCTACCGGCTGATTCCCAGCCTACGTGAGTACCTGCTCGTCTCGCAGCACCAGATGAGAGCTGAACTCTATTGCCGACAGCCCGACGGCCGCTGGCTGCTGAGCGATTTCCATGCCGCCAGCGACCAGATTCCGCTGGAATCGATCGATTGTCAGCTGAGCCTGGCCGAGGTCTATGACAAGGTCGATCTCATCGAACCAGAGACCTGAAGGCTAAACGCCAAGGCTAAGGCTTTTGGACCGAGGGGTTTCCTGGCAACCAGTCCCCTGTCTCCAGATCCAGCGTCGCCTGATGCTCGACGGCGATCCGCACCCAGATCTCGCCGATGCGCAGACAGTCGCCGAGACTCAGTGCCGGCTGCTCGAGCCCATAGTGATGGTCGTACAGATCGTGGAACAGCCAGCAATGCGCGGTCTGGTTGAGCCGCCCCGGAAAGCGACGCACCGTCTCGCGGTAATCAGCCCCTTGACGTGATAGATCGTGGTCGCCTTTCAGGCTGAAGCGGCGTTCAATTAGAATCAGACCCCTTAACCCCTTAACCCTACTGTCACGACAAGATCAGGCCGCACAGTGCTCTGGCACATCAACATAAGTCAAGATCGCCTCAGCGTCGGCATCGACCGGCAACGAGAGCATATCCTCCGCGCCAATGCGCAGAGACTCCAGACAGTCTTCGCGGGTTCGCTCCTGCGCATTAACACCCGGCAAATCCACCAGCCGACCAATCCACCAGCCATCGATCTGTTTCAGTACGGCACGATATTTCATGGCGCTTTACCTCACAAAGGGAATATTCAGATCCTTGCAAATTTGCCGAGCCAGTTCATCGACCAATTCACGATGACGCGGCACCTGCGTTTTCCAAACGCCATTGCCAACAATGGTGTGCCGCCTTCCCTCTCGGATCACAACCACCCCATGAAGACGCAGATGGCGCATGAGTTCAGCGCGGCGCATGGTCAATGCCTATCTGGTAAGCAACTCAAAGCCCCAACTCCATCTGCCCCGGCAACACCGCCGATCCATCTGTCCCACAGCGTACCCTTGCGACGATAGGTCTTGTTGATGGTCTGCACATAGCGCCGGCCGATGGCCATCACCAGCCGGGGAATATGCGCCGCCGCTTTGGGGGTGAGCAGCAGATGGACATGGTTAGTCATCAGCACATAGGCATGCAGAGCCGCGCCGGTTTTCGCCAGCGCCTCGCCCAGCCAGTGCCGATAGGTCTGATAGTCTTCGTCGGCAAAAAAGCAGGCTGCACGGTTATGACCGCGCTGGACGATGTGATGCGGGTAGTTGGCGATATGCAGGCGGGGGGCGTCGTGGCATGCCAGAAGTATAGCGGAAAAAATGAACCTGACCCCTTTAATTC
>NZ_JAYESN010000133.1:0-10240 GCF_034860625.1 Lamprobacter sp. | reverse complement strand
GCCACAGACGGGTTGCGCGGGGCGGCGTTCGCCGAGCAGGCCCATGTCGATCAGCAGGCGATGGTAGATGTTGTCTTTTTTCTGGGCTTGCACTTCGATCGCCCAGATCGCTTGCTTGGGGTCGGCGGGAAGGACGACGCCGTCGATGCGCCGCTCCAGGGCTTTGACGTCGATGGCTTCGAAGTCGTAGGGGCCATCGATGCGGAGGCCATCGGTGAGCAGGCAGAGGAACTCAGGGTCGGCGCCGAGGAGCAGATCGATCTGTTTGTCGGTGTGCATCTGCATTCAGCCGTTGCGGGCCTTTGCCTGTGTTAATCGAAGACGAATTCGTCGGCATCCTCGGCATCCGCTGTTGTCGATGGCGGCCCCGGCTCGCCGCCCTTGCCCGAGTCGGACAGCTCCGGGTCAGTCAGCGCCTCTGTATCGGCGGTCAATTTCGCTTCAGGCTCCGGCTCCGCTTCAGGCTCAGGCTCAGGCTCGCGCACCATTCCCTGCGCCAGTAGGTAATCCTCGGCCTTGTCGGCATCGACATCGGCGAGCAGCGCATAGGCGAGGTCTTTGATGTTGAACACCGTATGCAGCAGGAAGGCGAGCTTGATGCGTTGGGCGTCGCTGAGCGCGGACATGCGCGCAAGGCTGGGCAGGAAAAGCACATCGGCACTAGCCAGCTCGCTGCCTTGGGTCTCGACCACATCCTCGCGCTCGGGCAGATGGCTCTCATAGCTGAGATCGTTGAAGCGATAGAAGCGAAAGCCGTGGCGCGCCATCCAGTGCTGCAATTCGGCTAGGTTGGGCTGGCGTTCGTGAGTGGGCTGGAAGGCGACACGCACCTGGATCAGCAGGCTGTCTTTCAGCGCTTGGTCGCCGTGTTCGAGGATGGTGTTGGCATCGCTCAGGTGGTCGAGGATGAGCCAGTCGAGGCTCTCCAGCCCAGCCACGCTGTTGAGCGCGACGGTGCTGATTGGCAGCTTGGCGAGCACCTGTGCACCTTGGCGCATGCTCGGCAGCAACTGCGCTGCAGGCAGCGGCCGCAGGGTGCTGGAGAGCGCTGGATCGAGGCAGGCATGCAGGGTGGCGGGCTGGCCGTCGCCGAGCAGCGCATGCGGGATCAACTGCACCTCGGCGCTGTCGGCAAAGCGCTCGGGTTGCTCGACCAGGCTGCCAGGATCAAAGGCAACGATGCCGAAGGCGTCGAGCTTTAAGAGCGCTTCGATGCCCTCCTCGCGCAGCAGCTTGGCGCGGTTGTCGATCACCACTAGCTTGCTCGGTAGTTGCCAGTTGAAACGGCGCTCAGCGCGCATGCGGGGCGTGAGATAAGACTGCGGGTGTTGCAGTTCGACCGGTGCCGACTCGTCTTCGAACTGGCATTCGCCCTGGCCGGTAAAGGTCAGCGCGGCCGGTGCCTTGTCCTCGCAATAGCGTTGCCAGATCGCGCGCAGGGCGGCATCGAGGTTCTCGGCGAAGCGCTTGCCATCGCACAGCGGCGAGGCCATCACCTGTTGGCGCAGGCGCTGCCGAATATTGGCAAGCTGATCAAGATCCCCGGCCAGTTCCAGCACGCGCTCGTGATAGGCGTCCCAACTCGCGCACACCCAGTCCGGGAAGCCGGCGTTGGTGACATGCGTGGCGGCATGGCGACCGGCGAAGGTGGGGCCGGGATGGGTCACCACCGGCACGCCCATCATCAGCGCCTCGCAGGTGGTCATGCCGCCGGAATAGGGCCAGGGATCAAGCGCGATGTCGATGCGCCAATAGGTGCGCAGGAACTCTTTGTGCTTGGAGGGGCCTTCCAGCTCGACGCGCTCGGCAGCGATGCCGTGCTCGGCGAGGGTGTCACGGATGCGCTGACAGAAGCTCTCATCCTCGTAAGGACCGCCCTTGAGCAGCAGATGGCTGCCAGGCAAGGCGTGCATGATGCGCGCCCATTCGGCGAGTAGTTCAGGGTTGATCTTGGTCGGGTTGTTGAGGCAGCCGAGGGTGATATAGCCGTTGCTCAGCGCTGGCAGCTCATTGAGGTCGGGAAAGATCTGCGCGGGCACATAGGGCGGAGTGCTGTAGCAGATATAGTCATCCGGCAGCCGAATGAGCTTTTCCACATACCAGTCATCGACGCCGGGCGGGGTTTCGATGGCATCGCTGAGGAAATAGTCGATCGCCTCCAGCCCCATGGTGTTGATCTGCCCGCCGACCCATTTGATGATCAGCGGCGCCGGCTTGCGCGCGATGACCGGCAACCGGTTGCCGTCATTGTGCCCGGAGAGATCAATGAGGATGTCGAGCTGATCCTCGCGCAGGACCTGTTCAAGGGCATCCTGGTCGTGCCGGATGACATCTTTCCAGACGCGCCCCGTGCGCATCAGTTGCCGGGTGATGAAATCCACCTTGCGATCGAGCGTGTAGTAATAGCACTCCACATTAGCGCGCTTGAGGTGGAGCATACCGGGCAGAATCATGTAGCCGACCGGATGCGAATGGAATCCCGACGAGATGAGGCCGATGCGCAGCCGGCGGGCGGGATGCCGATCGGCCGGAATCGGCGCTTGCGGCTCGGCCGGGAAGCGCTGCTGCCAGTCGCGCGCGGTGTCGTAGATCTCGCGCGGATCGGCCGCTGGATCGTAATGCAGGTTGAGGAAGATATTGGAGGCGGCGCCGAATTCCTGCGGATTGCGTCGCAGCGCCTCGCGGTAGTAGGCGCGGGCTTGCTCGAAGTCGCCGATATCCTGATATTTGGTGCCAACCAGATTGTAATAGACCGCTTCTTCCGGCTTGAGCGCCATCAGCGCTTCGCATTCCTGCATCACCTTGGCATAACGCCGCGCGCGCGAGAACACCGTGATGCGCATGCCGAGAATCTTCATCGAGGTCGGATTCAACGCCAGTGCTCGATCGAGCGCCGCAATGGTGTCCTCCTCGCGCCGCTGGGCATGATAGACATGACCGCGCATCAGGTGGATCTCAGCGTTCTCGGGGTCGCGCTCAGCGGCCTCGTCGAGCGCCTGTTCGGCGTCTTCGAACTGCTGCAAGGCAAACTGGATCTGTCCCAACAGGAACAGATGCGCCCCAGGTGGCTGTTCGCCGCCGAGTGTGCAGGCGTGCTGACTCGCGCTCAGCGCGGCCTCATGGTTTTGTTGGCGATACTGGGCTTGCGCCAGGGCATGCCAGCCTTCCGGGTCTTGCGGATAGCGGCGCGTGAGGGCCTGTGCCTGTTGTTCAGCCTGTCGGTCATCGCCTTTCTGAAAGAGGCGATCAAGGCGCTGACGTTGGCTGGCGGGGATGCGGGAGGCAGAGGTGGAGGGGATGGATGGCATGGCAGGACTCGCTCGGAAGGCATCGCGCCCCAGTCTAAACGAAAAAGGCCCCCAGGGCGGGGGCCTCAGTGCTCAGCCGCGAGCGGCTGTCAGCGCGGGGTTAGCCCCGGTTTAGCCTAGCAGCGAGAGGACGTTCTGCGGCAGCTGGTTGGCCTGTGCCAAGACGCTGGTACCGGCCTGCTGCAGGATCTGCGCGCGGGTCATCTCGGCGACTTCCTTGGCATAGTCGGCATCTTCGATGCGCGAACGGGCATCGGAGAGGTTCAGGGCGTTGGTCTCGAGATTGAAGATGGCATCCGAGAAGCGGTTCTGGACCGCACCCAATTCGGAGCGAAGCGCATCGACCTGCTTGATCGCCGCGTCCAAGGTGGCCAATGGATCTTCGGTCGCCGTGGCGCCGCTGACCGCGTCAAAAGTGAGATTGCCGCTCGCGTCCACATAGATCTGATTGGCGAAACCATCGGTGAAGGTGCCTTCATCGGTCTGGAAGATGGTCGCCGTAGGCTCGGTCGCGATCTTCTCGGCATCGAAGCCAGAGATATAGAGGCTCGCACCCGCATCTTCTAGGATACCGGCGTCGAATGCATAAGTTGCACCCGTCGCGTTGCCAACCACATCGATCTGCCAATCCAGAGCGGTGCCTTTATCTTCCATCACTGCCGCCAAATCCGTACGCGAGATCGTGGCGTTTTCGACGTCATATGCATTAGCGTCGCCGTTCGACACGTAGTTCGTCGTGCCATCACGGATGGTCATCGTGTTGCCGCTATCATCTGCGGCCATGTAGACGCCAATGTCGCTGATGTTGGCCAAGGTGTGGCCGCTCGAGTTGTTCTCGGTCAGGTTGCCTGCGCCTGAATCGAAGTAAAGCGCGGCGCCGTTATCCGCGCGGGTCACTGTCCCCGCCGAGTCGATCTTGACAGCAATCTGAGCACCGTCAGCGCCTTCGATGGTGACAGTGTTGGTCTCGCCCGTTGACGGCGTGAGCGCGGCGATCAAATCCGCTCCGGCAGTGTCTGCAGTCGTGCCGCTGAAGGTGAAGCTGTCGCTGCTAGCATTGTAGGTATAGACCGTGTCGCCGCCGAGTGAGGGGGTCGAACCGGTGACTGTTCCGCCATCTTCCAACTGCGCGAGTGCTAGGGTGACACCGCCATTGGCCACGCTCGCCATATCATTGAAGGTGGCGTTGACATAGGAATCATTGGCATCGTTCTGGGCCACGAAGCCGCGCGCCAGAACCTGATCTGTGTTCGCCAGGTTGTTTGCGGTACCAACGCCATCGACATTGAAGCCGCTCAGGTTGAGCGTTGAAACATCGATCTGGGTCAGGTTGATATTGATGACCTGATTGTCGTTCGCACCCACTTGCACGCGCAATGCGCCCGCGCCCTCGGCGAGTACGCGCACGCCGTTGAAGTCGGTCTCGGCGGAGATGCGGTTGATCTCGGCGAGGCGCTGACCGATTTCGTCCTGGATGGACTGCAGGTCGGACTCGGAGTTGGTGCCGTTGGCGGCCTGCACGGTGAGGGTGCGAATGGTCTGCAGGTTGTCGTTGATCTGGTTCAACGAGCCTTCGGTGGTCTGCGCGATAGAGATACCGTCGTTGGAGTTGCGCACGGCCTGGTTGAGGCCGTTGATCTGCGAGGTAAAGCGGTTGGCGATGGCCTGACCGGCGGCGTCGTCCTTAGCGCTGTTGATGCGCATGCCCGAGGACAGGCGCTCCATCGCGGTGGTGAGGCTGTTCTGGCTCTTGTTCAGGTTCTGCTGAGCGATCAGCGAGGTGATATTTGTGTTGATGACGGACATGGTTCGCTCCTTCCGAGTGCGTGGTGAAGGCGCCAGGACGGCAGGTCAGTCGATGGCTGCCGGGGCCTGTCGCAACGGCACCAGTGTTGGCCGTTGCCTTGTATAACGGCAGCGATCGGCGAAGCTTGAGGCCCCGGGGAAAAAAAGGCGGGACCCGGCGTGCTTTTGTGATCTGTGTCACATCCTGGCCGGTGCGACAACGCTGAGTACCGGCGCCTGAGCGCGTCACTGGGTCGCGTTGGAAGATGAGGTGGAGTCGTTCGAGCAGTGTCCAGCAGCCGTTTTGGTGGGGCTCGCGCAGGCGCTGGCGGTCGTGTTCAAGCCCTTGGCGCATGCGATCTTGCTCGCTGGCGAAGCGTTCCCAGGGGGCGTTGCGTGGGTGCTTGCTGATTCGGTTGAGGACGATGACCCGAATGCGATGCCCGCCCCAGGGCAGGTCGTAGACGCCTTTCCAGGCGGTGCGTCACTGGTTTCTCGATTGATCTCCTGGCTGATCAGCGCCAGTTCTTGTTCGAGCTCGACACGCCATGGGACGTCGGCGAACAGGTCGACCAATGCAATGCCAAAGGCTCGGTGCCATTCGCGCAACCGGTCTTGCTCTGGCTTGTCGGCAGGCTTGGTGCCGGCGCTGCCTTGCTGCAGGTAGCCCGTGGCCGCGCTTGCAATGCTCGAACTTGTCCAGCAAGGCTCATTGCAGAGGCTTTAAACAGGTGCTGAGTCGTTATCGGGAGCAAGCCAGTCGGCAAACTCGGTGGGTGTCATGATCGGGATGGGAAACCGGGGCTTGACGGCGTGAAGATCAGCATCTCCGCTGACTAAGGCATCGGCGTCACCCAGGATGGCAAGCGCTAAGAACATGAGGTCATCCGCATCGCGGATGTCCGGTAACCCTGTCGGTGTCGTTTCGATCTTTACCGTCTCGACGTAAGGAAGATAGTCAGCAAGCAATGTCTCTTGCTCGTCACGACTGAGGTTGAACTTGGGATAGCTCAGCACGCGCAAAAGCTCGCCCACGGTGTCTTGACTAGCGAGCGGAATGAAGCGCCCAGCTTGCCATGCCTGGCGCAGCCAAGCGCACCGACCGTGCGAAAAGATCAAGGCCGAGACCAAGCCATTGGTGTCAATGACGACGCGCACTGGGCTCAGGGGCGTTTTCTTGCCCAAGCGATGGCCTCATCGATATCTGCCGCGACGATGCCAAGCTCGTCGAGCTTGGTGCGCACGGCATTGGCTTGTTGGAGACGGACTGGGGTGAGGATGATTTTCCCCTCTTGTGCGGTCACGTCATAGTAGTCAGCCTCACCGACCCGCTGAACGATGGCCTTTGGCAAAGTGACCTGGTTCTTGCTTGTGCGCTTGGCAAGCATGCTGGCTCTCAAGGTAATGAAGTAAGGAATTTGGAGTCTAGCAGACCGCCCGGATTCACGCGCAACATGCGGCTTGCGGCTGGCGTTTGCTGCTGGGGAACCCCGGGACGGACCACCGCTTGGCCCGACTGGTTGGCAGACACCTGATGGAGCGGTCTGGGTGCTGATCCATATCGAAGTACAAGGCGAGCCGGAAACGGCCTTTGCTGAGCGGATGTACACCTATCACTACAAGATCCGCGACCGCTATCAGGTGCCGGTGGCAAGCCTCGCGGTGCTGGCCGATACCGATCGGGGCTTTCGCCCGCAACAGTACAGCACGGCGCTCTGGGACTGCCGAATGGACTTCCGCTTTCCCATGGTGAAACTGCTCGACTCCACCCAGCCCAAGCGCTGGGCCGAGTTGGAAGCCAGCGATAACGTCTTCGCCTTGGTGGTGATGGCGCAGATCCGCGCTAAGGTCACTGATGATGCCGAGACGCTCAAGGGCTGGAAATTCCGTCTGATCCGCCTGATGTACGAGCGCGGCTATGCGCGCGCACTGATCCTGGAACTGTTCCGGCTCATCGACTGGATGATCCGCCTGCCTGCGGGGCTGGAAGCGGACTTTCGCCAACAACTTTATGCCTATGAGGAGCAACAGTGTATGCCATACGTGACGACGGTTGAACAAGCGGGGATTCAGCAGGGCGAAGCCACCATCCTGCTGGCTCAGTTACAAGAGAAGTTTGGACCAGACAGCGTCGACACCTACCGCGAGCGCATCACAGCCGCCGAGCCCGAGCAGCTGCTGCAGTGGTCGAAACGCATCCTCAGCGCCGAGACACCTGAGACGATCTTTCACTAAGGAAAATCCGAAAACCCGCGAAAATCCTGGACGGACAACGGTTTAGCCCGGCTGGCCGGCAGGCGCCTGATGCTGGCAAGCGCGGGGCTCGAGTTCGAGGCGGTGCGGTCATTGCCTTGTCGCGAACAGTTCATCGAGTGGGTTGACCGTGAATGGATGGGTTTGACGTCAATCGGGGATGTAGCGCGATGTGTCTTCGTCGCGCGCCGGCGCACCATCGAAGATGGCTTGGCGCCGGGTTTCAGTGGAAGAAGGTTTCGGGAGTTTCAGCGGTGAGCATGTTGTCGAGCCAAGCATCGAGCTGCTCAATGTCGGCCGCTTCGATGCGATCGCGGTAGGGCTCGGCGCAGTCGGGGCCAAACTGACGCGCGAGCTGGCGAAGCAGGCTTTAGGCTTCGCCGATTTTGACGCCGCGCTGCTCGCCGATCTCGAAACCCGGGACGTCTCGAAACCCGGGACGGACCACGGTTTAGCCTCTGTTCACCAGCCAGTGGGGCAAGCTGATGGAGTCCTTGGTGGAGGGCGATCTGGTGAATCTGCTCAGGGCGCGCGGCATCGCCATCACCGATACCAGCACCCGGCTCAAGGGCCAGCGCGCCGATGGCGGCAATTATGAATTCGACATCCTCGCCCACAACGGGGAGGAGTTGGTGGTGGTCGAGGTGAAGACGACGCTGCGCCCCAAGGATGTGAAGGCCTTCCTGCGCAAGCTAGATCAGTTCAAGCAGTAGCTGCCGCGTTACGCGAACAATCGCATCTTTGGAGCCATGGCGTGGCTGAGCGCGGATGCGGGTGCGGATGCGGGTGCAGAGGCGATGCTGGCCAAGCGCGGGCTGTTTAGCATCCGCGCAACCGGGGACTCGGCGGCGATTCAGAATGAGCGGGACTTTGCGCCGCGGGCTTGGTGATGGCCTCCCTGATCGATCTCTCCCTGCCTGACACGTCTGCTCAGCCGCCGTTTCGGACCGCTGCCAGCATGGGCCGAACAGCGGATCAGCAAGGCCAATGGCGACCAACTCGACGCCTGGTTCGATGGACTCTTGGATGCTAAGGCGATTTCCGCTTTTAGATATACCGATATATGAGATACTTCGCGTCAGTTCTCAGACACCTTCCTCACGCCTATGGACACGGATTCTCATGATTTACCGCCCGGCACGCTGACGGCCGAGCACGTCGAAGATATCAAGCTTGCGGCTTCGAAGATGAGGCGCGTGGAGCGCCGTGCATTCCAGGCGGTGATGGCTGAGAAGTACTGTGGCGCGAATCCACGACGGGCAGAGGCGCTGTTCGGCTGGAGTCGTGCCGCGGTCGAACTCGGTCTGCATGAGCAGCGCAGCGGCTGTGTGTGTGTGAGCGCACAGGCGCTCGTCGCTGGCCGCATGACCTGGGAGCAGAAGCATCCGCAAGCGGCGGCGGCGTTGTGGGAGATTGCCGAAGCGCACACGCAGCAAGATCCGAGCTTTCGCGGACCGTTGTCGTACACACGCCTGACCGCCGCCGGCGCCCTCCAAGCACTCAAGGCGCGCGGGTTTGCCGATGCCGTCCTGCCCGCCGCGAGCACCATGGCCGACATCCTCAATCGCAACGGTTACCGGCTGCGCCCGGTCCTCAAGGCCAAGCCCCAAAAAAAATTCCGCAGACCGACGCCATCTTCGCCAACCTCCGGGACAAGGACGACGGCGGCAACGACCCGAGCATCCGGCGCCTGAGCATCGATTGCAAGGCCACGGTCAAGATTGGACCGTACTCGCGCGGTGGCCACACCCGCGGCGCGAATAAAGCCGCAGATCACGACATGGGCTGCAACGAGAAGTACACCCCCTTCGGCATTGTCGACGAAGATCGCGGCGAGTTGGCCATGCACTTTGGCAGCTCAGCCAAGACCAGCGACTTTATCGTCGACAGCGTGGAGGCCTGGTGGCAACGGCTACCCGCCGAGGAACGCGACGCCTGTACGCTCCTGCAGATCAAGGCCGACAACGGCCCCGAGAGCAATGGGCAACGCACGCAGTTCCTGCATCGGATGGTGCAGTTCGCCGATGCGATCCGCACACCGATCCAACTGCTCTACTATCCGCCGTACCACAGCAAGTACAACCCCATCGAACGCTGCTGGGGCATCCTCGAACAGCATTGGAACGGCGCTCAACTCACGGATGCTGACACCATGCTTGAATGGGCCAAGAGCATGACGTGGAAAGGGCTTCACCCGGTCGTTGAGCTGTCACGCGAGGTCTACGCTAAGGGGATCTCCCTCACCAAGAAGGCCATGCGTGACGTCGAAGCGCGACTCGTGCGCAACCCCGATCTGCCGAAGTGGGATATCCTGATTAAGCCTGCCTGCTCGGTATAAATATTTCCGGAAATCACCTAGGCCAGCAGACAGAGAAAGACGTGGCTGCGAATGCGCTCATCGGTCTTGTGATAAACCGGGCGAATCTCTAACTGCACGGTCTTGAGATTGCGAAAGGCGCGCTCATCGACCTGATGTGGCTGGAAGAAGCGTACCGGCGTACGCGCAAGGACGGCGCGGTTGGAGTGGACGGCGTCACCGCCGAAGTGTACGAAGCCGATCTGCGGGCGAACCTGAGCGACCTGCTCGAACGGTTCAAGAGCGGAAGCTACCGCGCGCCACCGGTCAGACGTGTCCACATCCCCAAGGACGGCACCAAGAAGACCCGTCCCATCGGCATCACCACCCTGGAAGACAAAGTGCTCCAGCGCGCGGTGCTGAGGGTGCTGGAGCCGATCGACGAGCAGGACTTCCTGGACTGCTCCTACGGCTTTCGGCCCGGTCGCAACGCCCACCAAGCGCTGCAAGCGCTCTGGCAGGGGCTCATGGACATCGGCGGCGGCTGGGTGATCGACCTCGACATCCAGGACTTCTTTGGCAGCCTCGAAAGGATCCC
>NZ_JAYESN010000132.1:0-10262 GCF_034860625.1 Lamprobacter sp. | reverse complement strand
GGAGCGTTTCCCTTTCCTGCGCTTCCCGCCAGGGTCTGTTGAGGCATTGCGGCTTCGCATGGCGTCAGTCGCGGAGCCTTGATAAGGCGCGCGGCTATCCCGACCTTGGCGGGACTGATCCCCCAGTCTTTCACGAGGTATTGCGATGGATGTCATCGAGCGTATCGACCAACAGGTCAAGGGCCACCCAGCCGTCATCTATATGAAAGGCACACCGCAAATGCCGCAATGCGGTTTCTCGATGCGCGCGGCGCAAGCGCTTAGCGACACGGGCGTCAGCTTTGCTTATGTGAATGTCCTCCAAGATCCAGAGATCTTCGAGAACCTGCCGCGCTACGCCGACTGGCCAACCTTCCCGCAGATCTATATCGATGGCGAACTGGTTGGCGGGTGTGACATCACGCTGGAGCTAGCGGCAAGTGGTGAGCTCAAGACCATGATGGAGTCCGCGGTGACGAAACAGGAACAGGCCGCCAGCTAATCAGGAGCACTCCAAGCCCTTGGTCTTAGGCCCCCGCGTCAGGGGGCTCTCGCCAGGCGCGCTGCCCTTTTAGGATCATAGCGTTGTGGTGCGCCAGCGGTTGACGATGGTGCAGAAGAGCCGCGCGGTCTGCTCGGCATCATAGATCGCGGAATGGGCGGCAGTATTGTCCCAGTCGAGTCCGGCTGCTTGTGCCGCCTTCGCTAAGACTGTCTGTCCATAGGCCAAACCCGCCAGCGAGACGGTGTCGAAGACGCTGAAGGCATGGAAAGGGTTACGCTTGTAGTCGTTCCGGTCGACTGCGGCTTTAATGAAGCCGAGATCGAAGTGCGCGTTGTGTCCAACCAGGATGGCACGATTGCAGCCATGCGATGCAACCGCCTTGCGAATCGGGTCAAGGATCTTTGGCAGAGCCTGGCGTTCAGCCATGGCATCTCGAAGAGGGTGGTCCGGGTCAATCTTATTGAACGCCAGTGCACTCTGATCGAGCTCGGAGCCGAGGAACGGCAGCACATGGCAGGCATGGGTAGCCCCCGGCACCAGCCAGCCGTCAGCGTCCATCCTGATCATTACCGCGGCGATCTCAAGCAAGGCATGACGCTGCGGATCAAAACCCGCGGTCTCGACGTCTACAACCACGGGCAGGAAGCCGCGGAAGCGACCGGCGATGCCTATTGGCGCTGAGGGTTGGTCTTTGTATTCCATCTCGGCAGCATAAGAGGGTTGCCGGCAAAAGCCAAACGACGGAGAGCATTCTGTCTGGCCTAGGATCTGGCCAAGGATAGGGTTGTTCGACCACTGTGCTACCATCGTTCCAGAACCGTCGCGGCGTTCGATGAGATGCGGGAGTCTGGTCTATGCAAAGCGTGCACCTTTTTCGCCTCCTTTTTCTGGTGCTCTTGACAGCGTCGTTGACTGGCGGCTGCAGTTCGATCCCAAAGGAGCAGCGCGATCCGCGCGATCCCTGGCAGACCTATAATCGGGCGATGTTTCAGTTCAATACCGACTTCGACAATGCCTTCTTGAAGCCGGTTGCCCAAGGTTATCAAGCGATCACGCCAGAACCCGTCAACCAGGGCATCACCAACTTTTTCAATAATGTTGCTGACGTGACCTCGGCGGTGAACAATGCGCTGCAGTTCAAGCTTTCACGGGCTGGCACGGATGTGAGCCGCGTGGTCGTGAATAGCACCGTCGGTCTGGCCGGCTTTATCGATGTTGCCAGCAACCTGGGCATTCCGAGCTATAAGGAAGACTTTGGTCAGACGCTTGGCTACTGGGGCTTTGGTGACGGCCCCTACTTCGTGATGCCAATCTTGGGGCCAAGCTCAGTGCGTGACACCATTGGCTTTGCCGGCGATGTTCTCGTTGATCCGTTCTTTAGTCTAGAGGCGGATGAGATCTACTGGGGCTTCGTGGTGCTGCGGGCGATTGACGTTCGAGCCGGCTTGCTTGACGCTAGTAAGCTGATGGACGAGGCTGCGCTCGATCGCTACGTCTTTGTGCGTGACGCCTATCTGCAGCGGCGTCGTAACCTGGTTCACGATGGCAATGCGCCCGCCGACCAAGACTACGATCTGTTCTGGGACGAGGACGCCTTGGACCCATAGGCCCTCCGGCTTCGGCTCTGCTTGCCATCTCTCCTCGTCAATTGGCGGTGCTGTGATCTCGACTGCTCGGCTGAAGTAGCCCGAGGCTCATCGATGATCAGCGGCTTGCCGAGTCTGGCGGGCGATCTGCGCTGCCAGGATCAGCAAGCCGCTGAGCGGACGAGCTAGTTCGAGCTGTTGCTCGAGCTACTGCTCGTGCTGCTGCTTGAGCTTGACGACTTCTTGCCGCCTTTCGTGCGGCAATGACCACTGACCTGTACGCCATCTTTGCGCGTGTAACTGTCTACCCAAGTGCAGGCACTCTGGTTTTCGCAGGCGGATTTCTCCATCCCTTTGCATTCGACGGCAAAGACCCCTTGTGACGCTAGCGTGAGCGCAGCCGTCATTGTCAGCGTCGCAAATACATTGAGTGGGCGAGCAGGCCTGTTGATCATATCGTCATCCTCTCTATCCAATGATTCCACCGCTTGGTGGATGTTGTCAGGCAGATTGCATCGGTGGCGACCGCATCGCCACCAGCCGAGCTTACAGAGCCATTGGGTGCCTGCGCAACTCATCAATGGTCTATTCAGCGATTGCCGAAGCACTGGTATTGAGCCTGGACGCGATCCATCGCGGCTTTAGAAACAGCGAAGAGAAGCGGATGCGAGCCTGAGGTAGGCCTGGTGCAGGCGCTCGACTTGAGGCCTGAGGCGATGCTGATCGCCGCTGTTGTCGATGACATCATCAGCCGCGGCAAGGCGCTCGGTGCGGCTGACTTGGCTGGCGATGATGCGTTTGATCTGGCCGGGCTCGAGACCATTGCGCGCTTGGACACGCGCGATCTGCAGGGCTTCTGGTAGGTCGACGACGAGCACGCGATCAACCAAGGCTTGTTGGCCGGTTTCCAGTAGTAGCGGGATCATCAGCAGTGCGTATGGGCTGCTGATCGTCTCCGTCTCGGCAAGCATCCGGGTGCGAATCAAGGGATGCAGAATGCTTTCCAGACGCCGGCGCGCGGCGGGGTCCCTGAAGACCTGTTCTCGCATCCGCGCACGATCGAGGGCGCCTGTTGCATCGAGCATCTCTGCGCCGAACGCAGCGGCGATGGCCGGAAGTGCCTCGCCGCCCGGTCGGGTGAGTTGATGCGAGATGGCATCGGCATCGCTGACGATGATCCCGAGGCCTGCAAAGGCCTCGGCCACGGTACTCTTGCCGCTGCCGATCCCGCCAGTGAGTGCGATACGATAGGTCATGCGTCTAGGCTGACCAGCCAGGTCTGAAGCGCGGAGGGCACGGGGCTCTTGCCTGGCGTCACGCGCGTTTCATCCATCGGGGATGGCAAGGCGCCATAGCCTTATGCCAGTCCCACCCAGCGCAGATAAGCCTCGGTGATGGACTCGCCCCAGAGCAGGCTGATCCAACCGGCAATCGCCAGGAAAGGGCCATAGGGGATGGGTTGTCCAGCCTGCTGACGGCCACTGGCGATGAGTGCCCCACCAACGATGGCGCCCGGTAGCGACGAGAGCAGGATGATCTGCGGTACGGCTTGCCAACCAAGCCAGGCGCCGAAGAGTGCCAGGAGCTTGAAGTCGCCGCGTCCCATGCCCTCTTTGCCGGTGGTGAGGCGGAATCCCTGATACACCAGCCAGAGCAGTAGGTAGCCTGCCGCGGCGCCGAGGATCGCCGAGCTGGGGTCGGTAAAGGTGCCGCCGAGGCTCAGCAGGAGGCCAAGCCAGAGGAGCGGTAGGCTCAGGCTGTCGGGCAGCAACTGCGTATCGAGGTCGATGACCGCCAATGCGACAAGCCCCCAGGTCAAGATCAGGGCAGCGAGTGCTGCGGTGGTCGGGCCAAGCTGCCAGACCACGACCACCGACAGCACCGCGGTGAGTGCTTCAACCAGCGGATAACGGACCGATATCTTCGCCTTGCAGGCGCTGCAGCGACCGCGTAATCGCAGCCAGCTCAAAATGGGAATGTTATCCAGTGCTCTGATCGCGGTACCGCAAGACGGGCAGTGTGAGCCTGGCCGCGCCAGACCGAGGCGTGGAGTCGCGGCCGCGGCTGTGTCCTCCTGTGGCCCGGCTGTCTTGGCAGAGGCCAAGAGCGCTGTACAGTCTTCGAGCCATTCCTGCTCCATGATGCGCGGAAGGCGTAAGATCAGCACGTTGAGAAAACTGCCGACGGCGAGGCCAAAAAGCGCTGTCGTCAGATAGAGCAACGCGGGGGTTTGCTCAAAGACGCTGATGATCTCGGTCACATGTACAGGCTCCAAGAGTGGGCTTTAAGATTGGCTCGGACGTTCCGCTCAAACCACGGCCGCGAGCTTGAAGATGGGCAGGTACATGGCGATGACGAGACTGCCGACCAGGCCGCCGATCACCACCATGATTAAGGGCTCGAGCAGGCTGCTAAGGGCGTCGACGGCGTTATCGACCTGCTCTTCGTAGAAGTCCGCTGCCTTGCCCAGCATCGAGTCTAGGGCGCCAGATTCCTCGCCGATGGCCGTCATCTGGATCACCATATGCGGGAAAAGGCTGGCTTGGCGCATCGCCAGTTGCAGGCTTTGGCCGGTGGCGACCTCTTCGCGCATCTTATTGACGGCATTCGCATAGACCAGGCTGCCGGTGGCACCTGAGACCGATTCCAGCGCGTCCACCAGCGGGACGCCGGCGGCAAACATGGTCGACAGTGTGCGGGCAAAGCGCGCAACCGCGGCCTTATGCAGGATAGGACCGATCACCGGCAGCCTGAGCGCAGTGCGATCGACCGCGTTTCGGAACGCCTTCGACCGCTTGAACGCGGCGATGATGGCATAGACCAGCAGGGCGATCCCGGCCGCCATCAGCCACCAGAACTCGCGCATGAAGTCTGAGAGGGCAATGACCAGCAAGGTAAACGCGGGTAAATCTGCACCAAAGCTTGAAAACAGCTCTTTAAACTGCGGGATCACGAACAGCATGATGACAACGGTGACGATGATGGCGACCAAGATGACGGCTGCCGGGTAAAACATCGCCTTCTTGATCTTGCCCTTGATCGATTCAGTCTTTTCCTTGTAGGTCGCGATCTTGTCCAAGAGGACGTCGAGCACACCGGCTTGCTCGCCAGCGGCGACCAGGTTGCAGACCAGATCGTCGAAGTAGAGCGGACACTTTCGCAGCGCGGCCGCCATGCTCGTGCCGCTCTCGATGTCACCCTTGATGGTGAGCAATAGTGCTTGCATTGAGGGGTTGTCGTGACCGCGGCCAACGATGTCGAACGATTGCACCAGTGGCACGCCAGCGGCCATCATGGTAGCAAGCTGGCGGCTGAAGACACTGATATCAGCCGCGGTGATCTTTCTGTTTCCACTGCCGAATAAGGGCTGCGGTTTCTTGCGGACTTTGAGCGGGTTGACGCCCTGGCGGCGCAGATCGGCGCGGGCTAAGGCAAGGCTCTCCGCGCGCAGATCACCCTTAACCTTCTGTCCGCGCCGATCAACCCCTTCCCAGAGGAATTCGGGCGGTTGCTTGACCTTTTTTTTCTGCTTCGCAACGGCAATAGCCATTAGGTTCTCTGTCGTGCTTCTGATTACTCTTTGGTCACTCGATTAAGTTCGCGCAGGCTAGTGACGCCCTCCTTGACGCGTCTCAGCCCTGATTGGCGTAAGGTCAGGAAGCCCTCTTTTTCAGCCTGAGCGGCGAGATGGAGCGCATTGCCACCCTCCATGATCAATCGCCCCATCGCCTCAGAGACCTCGATGACCTGGAAGATACCAACGCGCCCTTTGTAGCCTTCGGTGCAATGCTCACAGCCGACCGGCTTAAAGAGCTGGATGCCTTTGGCAATCTCTTGCTCAGTAAAGCCCTCCTCGATTAAGGCTAACTCGGGCAGGGATTCTTCGGCTCGGCAATGCGGGCAGAGCCGCCGGGCGAGCCGCTGGGCCATGATCACCAGCACTGAAGAGGCGATATTGAAGGGCGCAACGCCCATGTTGGCGAGTCGCGTCAGCGATTGAGGTGCATCATTGGTATGCAAGGTCGAGAGCACCAGATGGCCGGTCTGGGCGGCTTTGACGGCAATCTCAGCGGTCTCGAGGTCTCGGATCTCACCGACCATGACGATGTCCGGGTCTTGGCGCAAGAAGGCGCGTAATGCCGCGGCGAAGGTGAGCCCGGTCTTCGGGTTCATGTTGACCTGATTAATACCAGGCACTTGGATCTCAACCGGGTCTTCGACGGTGGAGATGTTGACTCCGGTCTGATTCAGGATATTCAGTGCAGAGTAGAGCGTGACGGTCTTGCCCGAGCCCGTCGGCCCCGTGACCAGGATCATTCCGTAGGGCTTTCCAATCGCTCGCAGAAAGTCTGCGCGCTGCCGTTCATCCATGCCGAGCTTCTCGATGCCCACCTTGGCGGCCCCTGAATCCAGGATGCGGAGAACGATCTTTTCTCCATAGAGGGTGGGCAAGGTGTTGACGCGAAAGTCGATATCACGCGATTGTCCAAGCTTGAGCTTGATCCTGCCATCTTGCGGAATCCGTTTTTCAGCGATGTTCATCCGCGACATGACCTTGAGCCGTGCCGTCAAACGTGCCGAGATCGCGAGCGGTGGTGTTGCAACCTCGCGCAGGACGCCATCCTGTCGGAAACGAATCCGAAAATAGCGCTCATAGGGCTCAAAATGCACGTCTGACGCCGCGCTATTGATGGCATCGATCAGAATCTTGTTCACATAGCGCACCACCGGCGCGTCATCGACGTTAGCATCAACCGTTGTTTGCTGGTCCTCGTCGTCCCCGAGTGCAGCGCTCTCGAGGTCGGCGTTGGCCAGGTCCGACATGGTCGTATCCTGCGCCTCGAGCACCTGATGGATGGCGGCGGTGAGCTTGTCTTCCTCCGCCAGAACGGCGCTTGCCGACATCCCTGTGTTGAAACGGATCTCGTCCAGCGCGCGATCATTGGTCGGGTCGGACAGGGCAACAAACAGACGGTTACCACGTCGAAACAGCGGTAAGGCATGGTGCTTGCGGATCAGGCGCGCGTCGACGAGATCCATCGGCACATTGAGCAGGTCGATGGCACGCAGATCGACCAATGGGACGCCGAACTCCTCGGAGGCCGCAACGGCGATGCTGTGGCTATCGAGCAGATTCTGTTCGACCAGGTATTGAACGAAGGGCTGACGCCGCCCATTCGCTTCAGTCTGCGCCGTTTGTGCCCGCTTTTCCGATAAGAGTCCATCCTGTACCAGGCGTCGTGCCAGTCCGGCGGGATTGATGCTGGACGCTTCGGTCGCCATGGGTTAGAGACTCGCGAGGATAGGGGGCTCCGTCTAGCGGCTGATATTGAAAGCGAGCCTCACGTTGTTGGCAACCAGCCCATTGTCCTTCTGATCACTCTCATTGAGATAAAACTCTAGGATGGTCTCGCGATTCATCAACATCTCCTCGGTCACCTCCTCTGCGATCTCATTGGCATGGCAGAAAACGCTGACATAAGGCGACTCAGGCTCACGCGGGTCCGTGATCCAGAGATCCGGTGAGATGTCCTGAATGAAGCGCAGGAAGCCATAGCCCTTGTCCGGGAACCATTTGGTGCAAACGCCGCGCACGCAAGAGCCTGACTTGCCCCACTCGTTGCGCGGCTCATAGGACACCGGCAGCAGATCCGGGATCAAGAAGCCGGGCCAGAAGGCATCGACCTCTTGCTGCAGGGCGCGCGAGACGTTCTTGAACCCGATCAGCTCGACGCGACAGCCGCGATTCTGCAAGGCTTCAACGACTTGCAGGAAGTCACCATCACCGGTGACCAAGATCACCTGATCCAGCTTCTCGGCCTGCAGCATGGCATCGACGGCCATGTCAAGGTCCGCATTGGCCTTCATCGAGATGTTGCCGGCCTCATCCGTGTATCGGCGGACATACTTAACGGTAATCTTCCAGCCGAAGTCGCGCACCATCTGCTGGTAACCGCGACTCTTCTTGGCGTACTCGGGGTCTTCGCGTGCGCGTTCGGAATCGTAAGAGATATAAGTATTAAGACGTTGCAGGATGCCGTTCTCGCGTGCCGCAAAGCGTCGCAGCACGTCGTAGCGCATCTGATAGCCGCCGTTGTAACGGACATTCTCGGCGTCGACATAGACGCCAACTCGTTGACATAAAGGCAATGAGGTCGACCTCGTGGGGGCTAAGCGCCTACCAGGATTCCGTTCGTGAGGGGGGCGGGACGGTGGGGGTGACGATGGGACGTCACTGGGATTGAGGCGTTGCCGCTCGATCGTGGCGGCCGGGTTGCGACGCCTTACGTCGCAACCGCCGGTTAAGGTTGATCTACAGGTTGCCGCGGTTGTCGATCAGTTCCTCAACCACGCCCGGATCGGCGAGCGTCGAGGTATCGCCCAGGGTGCTGATCTCGTTCGCGGCGATCTTGCGCAGGATACGACGCATGATCTTACCAGAACGGGTCTTGGGTAGCCCCGGCGCCCACTGAATGATATCGATGGTTGCAATCGGGCCGATCTCGGTGCGGACCAGCTTGACTAGCTCTTTCTTCAGCTCGTCGGTTGGCTCAACGCCGGCCATGGTGGTGACATAGGCGTAGATGCCCTGGCCCTTGATGTCGTGCGGATAGCCGACCACCGCGGCCTCGGCGACGGCATCGTGCAGGACCAAGGCCGATTCGATCTCGGCGGTGCCGAGCCGGTGACCGGAGACATTGAGCACGTCGTCGATGCGACCGGTGATCCAGTAGTAGCCATCGGTATCGCGCTTGGCGCCATCGCCGGAGAAGTAGTAGCCCGGATACTGCTTGAAGTAGGTGTCGATGAAGCGCTGGTGATCGCCATAGACCGTGCGCATCTGCCCAGGCCAGGGCCGCGTGATGACCAGCGCGCCCTCAGCCTCGCCTTCGAGGATGGTGCCGGTGCTGGCGTCAACCAGCGCGGGGACGACACCGAAGAAGGGTTTGGTTGCCGAGCCAGGTTTGGTCGGCGTGGCGCCGGGCAGCGGTGTGATGAGATGGCCACCGGTCTCGGTCTGCCACCAGGTATCGACGATCGGGCAACGCTCATCGCCAACCACTCGGTGATACCACTCCCAGGCCTCAGGGTTGATCGGCTCGCCAACGGTGCCGAGGATGCGCAGGCTCTTGCGCGAGGTCTTCTTGACCGGCTCCTCACCGGCACGCATCAGCGCGCGGATCGCGGTTGGCGCGGTATAGAAGGTGGCGACATTGTGCTTGTCGATCACCTGCCAGAAACGCGACATGTCCGGATAGTTCGGGATGCCCTCGAACATCAGTGAGATGGCGCCGTTGGCCAATGGACCATAGACGATGTAGGTGTGCCCGGTGACCCAGCCGACATCGGCGGTGCACCAGTAGACCTCACCCTCGCGATAGTCGAAGGTGTACTTATGCGTCATCGCCGCATAGACCAGATAGCCGCCGGTAGTGTGCAGCACGCCTTTCGGCTTGCCGGTCGAGCCCGAGGTATAGAGGATGAACAGCGGGTCCTCGGCGTCCATCGGCTCCGGCGCGCACTCGGCGGAGGCATCGGCCATGGCCTCGTGGTACCAGAGGTCACGACCCTCGTGCCAGGCGACCTCGCCGCCGGTGCGACGCACGACGATGCACGTATCGATGCTGGGGCATTCCTCGAGTGCCTTATCGGCATTCTTCTTCAGCGGGACGTGACGACCGCCGCGCACGCTTTCATCCGAGGTGATCAGCAGCCGGCACTCGGAGTCTTGAATCCGGTCGCGCAGTGAATCGGGCGAGAAGCCGCCGAAGACGATCGAATGCACGGCGCCGATGCGGGTGCAGGCCAGCATCGCAACCGCGGCTTCCGGGATCATCGGCAGATAGATGCAGACCCGGTCGCCCTTGCTGACGCCGCGCGCCTTCATCACGTTGGCCAGTTTGCAGACCTCGGCGTGCAGCTCGCGATAGGTGACCTTGCGATCCTCTTCAGGATTATCGCCTTCCCAGATGATCGCAACCTGATCGCCACGGGTGGCCAGGTGGCGGTCCAAGCAATTCTGCGACACATTGAGCTTGCCGCCCTCGAACCAGCGGATATGCACCTCATCCGGGCCATAGCTGTAATCCATGACCTTGTTCCACTTCTCGAGCCAGGTCACATGCTGTTCCGCATGCTCGGCCCAAAAACCCTCCGGATCATCGACCGAGCGCTGATACAGGCTGCGATAG
>NZ_JAYESN010000131.1:0-10310 GCF_034860625.1 Lamprobacter sp. | reverse complement strand
CCTCACCAACGACTGGCCGCTGCTCAGCGAGCGCAACCCGACCAAGAAGCTCAAATGTGACGCCGTCGTCGCCAATCCGCCGTTCAGCTACCGCTGGGACGCCAACGAGGCGATGGGCGAAGACTTCCGCTTCAAGAGCCACGGCCTCGCGCCCAAATCCGCCGCCGACTTCGCCTTCCTGCTGCACGGCTTCCACTACCTCAGCGACGAAGGCACGATGGCGATCATCCTGCCCCACGGCGTGCTGTTCCGAGGCGGTGCCGAGGCGCGCATCCGCAGCAAGCTCCTCAAGGATGGCCACATCGACACCGTCATCGGCCTACCGCCGAGCCTGTTCTTCTCCACCGGCATCCCGGTCTGCATCCTGGTGCTGAAGAAGTGCAAGAAGCCTGATGATGTGCTGTTCATCAACGCCGCCGAGCACTTCCAGAAAGGCAAACGGCAAAACCACCTGCTGCCCGAGCACGTCGACAAGATCGTCGACACCTACCAGTACCGCAAGGAAGAAGAGCGCTATTCGCGCCGGGTTGGGATGGAGGAGATCGAGAAGAACGACTTCAACCTGAATATTTCCCGTTATGTCAGTACCGCACAGCCGGAGGAAGAGATTGATCTTGCTGCCGTGCATGCGCGGCTGGCCGAGATCGATCAGCGCGTGGCCGAGGCAGCGAAGGAGCACAACGGGTATCTGCAGGAGTTGGGGTTGGCGGAGGTGTGAACGATTACAAGCGAAGAGCTCGCAGAACCCGGCGTGAGCCTCTCGACTCACCGGGCTCCTGTTGCTCCAACCCTCTATGCCCGTGTTTGCCGCCAAGACGTCTCCACGCTCAGCGTCGTCGGATCACAAAGGATCTTGCCGTGCCCGCGGGCTCATCCTCCGCTAGGGAGTTGGCCTACGATGCGACTGGAACAACCCGACCCCTTTGCTCGGCACCCATTACAGGCACGTCAACGCTCCTACGGGTCGGTCCGTCCTCGAGCCATGCATTGGTACTCTGTGCTTCGCTTTTCGTCACTTGGCAGGCTCCCTTGGCATCATGGCCCGAGTTCCCGCAGTTCCACCGAAGCGCCTGAATCGAGCTCGCGCCCTCTCTATTCCTGACACTGAGGGCCTTCAGGAAGGGGGGGCCAAGCCAGGGCGGTGAAGGGGCCGCCTTTTCGGGGATCAGCCTAGGCTTGGTCGGGACAGTGTAGCCGCGCCGCCGTTGTGCGGCTTGCCGCTCAGGCGTCGCTCAGGTTCAGGCGTTGCTCGATGCGCTCGACGCGCCGCCGCAGTTCTTGGGTTTCATTCTTGCCGCTATAGACAGCGGTCGTCAGTGCGCCAAGTTGCTGTCCGAGCATGGCGGTGTTCAGCTCGACTTGGGTCAGGCGGTCCTTAATCTCGCCAATGTCACCGCGGATCGCTCGCAGGTGCTCGAGCACTAGGTTTTCGGTGTTCTCGGTCATGCTTAGGGCCTCGGGTCAGTCTCAGGCGGTCTTGCGTTGCTTGGGGTGTAGCTCGGTGACTTCGGCCGATGGTGCCAGTCCGGCCGCGCCGATGATGCGCGCGCCGTGTTGCTCGAGGGCTTGGCGTACCCTGTCCTCGCCAAAGCGAGCGTAAACCTGAGTCGTGCTGGCGTTGCTGTGATTCAGCACGCGGCCGATTAGGTGCAGGCTGTTTCCGGCTTGGGCGAGCCAGCTTCCGACCGTCCGCTGCAGGTCATGCAGTCGCACATCATCGACCGCACGCGGTAGCTCGATGCCTTCAGCCGCCGCCGCTTGGCGAATCTCGGTCAGGCTCGGGCTTGGGGTCCAGTCCTTCGCCGTGTGCTTGCTCTTGGTCGCAGTGCGCTCAGTGGTCAAGCGCTCAATCAGCGCCGCCGCCTCGGGCTCTTCGCGCCAGCGGGCCAAGGTCGCCGCGGTCTTCACGCGGTTCCAAGGCTTCGAGATGTTGACGAGATGAGCCGGGGCCTTCGCCTTCTCTTCGCCGGTCGCCGCGCGCGGACCTTTGCCGGGCAGAATGTACGGGTTGCCAGGCTGGCGCGGTATCTGGTCGAGTAGCGCCAGGGCCGCCGCGCTCAGTGGGACGTAATGCGTCCGGCCGGCCTTGGTGTCGCCTAGGCGCAGCTCGCCGCGGTCGCGGTCCACGTCCGACCATCGGGCCGCCAGTAGTTCGGTCTTGCGAACGCCGGTCAGCAGGTACAGCCACAGGCCGAACCGCGCCGATTCGTTCTGCTCTTCATTGATGGCCGCCGCCAGGTGAGGCAGTTCCTCGGGGGTAATCCAGCGGTCGCGCTTGTGTTCCTTGAAGCGGTCAATGTCGCGCGCCGGGTTGATATGGCTGTCAGGCACATAACCCCAACGCCGCGCCAGCTCGAACAGCTTGGACAGTAGCGCTAAGGTGCGGTTGGCCTCGTAGGGCTTGCCTTCTTTCGTGCCGATGCGCGAATGCAGCGCCGCTACGTCCGCGCGCTTGGTCAGCTTCGCCATGATTCCGCCTTGTCAGTGCTTCGCCGGTTCCTGATTCGAGTCACCAATAAGTCACCAAGCGGGGTGGTGACTCGTCGCAAAGCATAGCACAAGGCGCTAGCGTAAAGTGCTGATTTATAGCGTTATATCGTAGCCAACCGCAAGCGGTAGACGGTGCGAAACTCTGATTTTACTCAGGTGGTCGTGCGTTCGAGTCGCACAGGGCGCACCATATAAAACAACGGGTTAGATTCGGATGAGTCTAGCCCGTTTTTCACAAACCAGAGGATGTCACGCTCATCGATCGCGGGCTGGGCCGTCTGCAGGCGTGAAACCGCATCCGGGATCTGTGCATCGACTACAATGATCCGATGCTGCCAGCGCAGTGAGCCAAGCTCCGCGAGGGGTGAATCGGCACCCTGATCGACTGGCTCGGCGCTGAGCAGCGTGCTCGCCGCGCTGAGCCCGAGCCCAAGGACGAGCATGAGCGCCAGAATCAGCCTGAGTGCCTAAAGCGCCTGTATGATGGTCGCCATGATCCTCTCCAAGAACAGCCCATTGGCGTTACCGATCCAGCCCGTGCTGCCCTCGACATCGAAGTACTCCGCCTCACCCTTCCATTCGCAGAAGCTGCGGCGCGCGCTGGGCCGCAGCTGGCCGCGATAGGTCCAGGCGTTGCGGGCGCGTTCGAGATCCTGTGGGTTCATCGGGTTTAGCCATGCTGTTGGGTAAGGGTTGGTAGGCCGAACGGCGTGCTCATGAAAACGCCGCTCAGTCGGCTCCGCCTTGGACAGGCCGCCGGCCTGGTTGGTGCTGAGGGGGCAGCGGAATTGAGGACTTTGTCGCCTGAAAGGCAGGATTCGCCGTTCTTCTCCCAAGGGGTACGCGAGACGTTACTCGATGTCGGCGCTGTGATTGGGCGCCCCGATTCCTTCTAAAGCCAGCTTGCGCCGTGCCGACTCCACCTCGGCTTCGTGGATTTCGCTCAGAATCGCGTCGAGATCGACCGTCTGATGCTGGCCTTTGAAATGGCCGGTGAGGGTCACCTCCGGTGTCAGATGGCTCTGTTCATACAGATGCCAAATTTCCTGGGCGTAGCTGGTGGTCAGCAGCTCAGGCGCAAACTGTCCGAAATAGGCGGCCAGATTGTTGACATCGCGCGCCAACATCCAAGCGGCATGGTTGTTCGCCGCCGCATCCACGGCCTGCGGCAGGTCGATGATCACCGGACCTTGCGGATCAAGGAGTACATTGAATTCGGACAGGTCGCCATGGACCAGTCCGATGCACAGCATCTTCACCACATCGCTGATCAGTGATGCGTGATAGGTGTGCGCCTGTTCGAGCGTCAGGTCCACCTCATCCAGACGGGGTGCGGCATCGCCCTCGGCATCGGTGATCAGCTGCATCAGCAAGACGCCGTCGACAAAGTGGTAAGGCTGCGGCACCCGCACCCCGGCCGCGGCGAGACGATAGAGTGCATCGACCTCGGTGTTTTGCCACACCTCCTCTTGCTCCTGGCGCCCATACCTTGAGCCCTTCGCCATCGCCCGCGCCTTGCGGCTATTACGTACCTGACGCCCTTCCCGATACTGCGCCTGCTTGTGAAAGCCCCGATGACTCGCCTCTTTATAGACCTTGGCGCAGCGAACGGAGCCTTCGGAGCGCACCACATAGACGGCCGCCTCCTTGCCGCTCTTGAGGGCATAGAGGACTTCATCGACCAGGCCGTCCTGGATCAAGGGCTCGAGACGTTTGGGGGTTTTCATGGGTCACTCATTGGAGGGCGCAGGGGTCGCCAGACAAGGGAGCATCCTCAAAGATAAGGGTCTCAGTGGGTCGGGAGGCGTTCATGGTAGCAGCCCGTTAGCGAGGACGGTTTTGTTGATCGGCATAAGGCGCTGCCGATCGATTGATAAAACACAATAGGCCAGCCCCATCACGCCCATCCAATCAAACGATTTCACGCGAGCGGTCGCGGCGCCTAACCTGGTGTCAACCTCGAACGAGGGCACTGACACTCATCAACAGGAGCTGTAACCATGACCGCCGACATCCAGACCACCCCCGCCATGCCCCGCCTGAACGAGCCGGCCCCGGCCTTCGATGCCCCGACCACCCATGGTCGCAAGACCCTCGAAGACTATCGCGGCCAATGGCTGGTGTTGTTCTCGCATCCCGCCGATTTCACGCCAGTCTGCACCACCGAGTTCATCGCCTTCGCGAAGCGCCATGCCGACTTCAAAGCGCTTGGCTGTGAACTGCTCGGCCTGTCCATCGACAGCAACTTCTCGCACATCGCCTGGGAGCGCAACATCAAGGAGAAGTTCGGTGTCGAGATCGGCTTCCCGATCATCGCCGATCTGTCGATGCAGGTAGCCAAGGCCTACGGCATGATCCAACCGGGTGCCAGCGACACCTCCGCGGTGCGCGCCACCTTCATTATCGACCCCAATGGCGTGCTGCGCGCCATGGTCTACTACCCGATGAGCAATGGCCGCTCGATCGACGAGTTCGTGCGGCTGGTCAAGGCGCTGCAGACCTCCGATGAGCACGGCGTCGCGACCCCTGAGGCATGGCAGCCGGGCGACAAGGTCATCGTGCCACCGCCGGCGACCGCCGAGCAGGCCGAGGCGCGCATGGCTGAGGGGTATGAGTGCTTGGATTGGTACTTCTGTAAGAAGGCGCTCTGAGTCAGTCAGCGAAGCCGGGCGGGGTGCGACCCCGCCCGATGCGCCGACGCATCCTGCTGTTGCTCATTGGAAACGTGACGCTGTCGTGATGGGTGCAAGCAGTTTCGGTCTATCGTTGCCTGGTTGGCCTCGGTGACGATGATCGTACAGGAGTCGATCACCGACCCGTCCTCGCCCTGCCAATGCTCAAAGAGTCCAGCCATCGCGAACGGCATTCGATCCGTTTGGCGGATCGCATAGGGCTGTTTGCCATCCGTCCCGGCTGGCCATTCATAGAAGCATCCGTCGGGATCAGGCAGCGCCGCTCACGAAAGGCCGCGCGATAGGCCAGCTTGCTCGCCACCGTCTCAGCGTGGGCGCTGATGATGCCGCTCGCCGCCACCGGCAAAGGCACCGCCGGCCTCATCCGCGGCGCGCTCGGCGATCTCGAGATGGCCCGCAGCGAGTACGACCGCGACAAAGGCACCGCCCTGTTCAGCGTCGAGCTCAAAGGCCGCGACAACCGCACCTATACCGACGTCTCCGGCACCTATCCGATCATCGGCCCCTGGGACACCGTGCGCCTGATCTACGACCGGCCCGCGCTGCTCGACCAATGGCAAGGC
This sequence comes from Lamprobacter sp., assembly GCF_034860625.1. Taxonomy (NCBI): domain Bacteria; kingdom Pseudomonadati; phylum Pseudomonadota; class Gammaproteobacteria; order Chromatiales; family Chromatiaceae; genus Lamprobacter; species Lamprobacter sp. Next base: position 4,564 of record NZ_JAYESN010000131.1, on the reverse strand, counting down.
AAGACCCTGCGCGAGGTCGATCTCACCGCCCAGATCCGCCACCAACCTGGCGCCGAGGTGCCCGAGCTGCCGACGCTCAACGCCTCATCCGCCATCATCCCGCCGCTGCTGCAACGCTGGATCATCCCATGACCCGACGCATGATCCCCTGGCATCGGCTGCTGCCGAGCCACCATCGCCTGCTGCTCTGGTGGGCACTCGCCGGCGCTGGCATCGCCTTGCCCTGGCCCATCGGTGGCAGCAGCCTTCCCTGGCTGCAGCGCACCGCCGACAGCGACGGCTGTCAAGTCGCCAGCATCTACGATGGCAGCACCCTGGCAGCACCCTGAGCGCCACCTGCAGCGGCCTCAAGCTCAAGGTTCGCCTCTACTGCATCGACACTCCCGAGATGCAGCAACGCCCCTGGGGCACCGAGAGCGGCGACTACCTGCGCCGCATCACCCCACGCGTGGTCTCGCTACGCATCCACGACACCGACCGCTACGGGCGGAAGGTCGCCGAGGTCATCGACCCAACCAGCGGCACCGTGCTCAACCGCGCCATGGTCGAAGCCGGCCAAGCCGCCGTGTATCAGCGCTACTGTCCTGATCCGAGCGATCGCCAGGCCGAGGCCGGCGCCAAAGCCGCTCGGATCGGCATCTGGAGCCAGCCCGGCGATCACCAACGGCCACGGGACTGGCGCAATCGCTAGGCTTTGTGCGGAAGCGGTCTGCCAGGCATATCAACCTGCGGCTGAAGCATGCGGCTTGGCCATCATCTGTTCGGTTAGCAAGATTTGACTGAGGTCATAGCTTTGGCGGCCAACTGGACCAAAGCGGTCACCGATGATTATTCCTCACAGACATAAGTGCTAGGCTCAATGAGGCGCTGCGTGCGCTCAAAGGCATGGGTCAGGAAACGGGTGGAGGATCACCGACAACCGTGGACGTATCGACACCGCTGATCGGTGGGGACCGGTCGGATTTCTGCATAGCACCAACAACGACACCCGTTCTGCGTTCGCAGTCTGTAACGGGGTTATCGCGTGCGCGTGTGTTTTAGAACGGCGGGTTTAGGGTGCTAGGCAGATTCTGCCTATGTCTGTTAAGGCAGACTCTGCCTAGCACACCTGACCCACATTCTGTCTAATCAACTGTTAGGCTCCAAATACTTCAATCAACCAACAAGAATGAGGAATTTATAAATGGATAGAGGAATAAAGGATGAAGGCTTTGTGCGAAGAGCTTTTGAGGTTGCAGAAAATGAACATGGGCGTTGGATTGCGAACCAAGCATATTTTAATCACGATGCAAATTCAACTCTAGAACCATCAGTTCATGCGGCTCTAGTTACTGCCGTATCCATCTACGTCCAAAAGTATGATTGGAATGAGATTGAAATACAAAACGCCCTTTCCTCTAATACTGTTGGCGCGGCGAGAGATCTAATTGACAGGTTGTCAGCACAACTCCCTCAGCATTAATTGCCTACACGGCATTTCAGGTGACCCACTACCGCACCGTTTCTATCATCGCGCTGCGTTAGCAGTCACCTGATTTTGATCGTTAGTTATGCATCAAGAGAACGGAGGTGAACTTGTAACGCAACATCAAACAACAATCCTACCAACTAACATTAAGCTCGTGACCTTTGAAGGAGAAAACGATGCAGAACCCTGATCTTGAAACCGACGGCTTTGAAGAAGTGAAAATCGAATATGGTATGGCTGATGGCAGCATGTATACGGATAGTTGTTCTGGTGGTCGATCAGATTGCTGTACGCGCACATGCTCACGGGACGGTAATTTCACTGCCTCTGAAGATGCGTGGGAAGCCTTCCTGAAAATTGAAGGTGGTCAAGTTCAGTACTGATAAATTCAACGCAGCAAGAGCGGTCATGCGCCGCCCTTGCTGCAATTTTTAGTGTGGTATGCTATGGGAAATCCATATCTTAGAGATGGAGTAGATGTTTATGTTGGCTCATCCACTGATGGCTCAAATGACGTTACATTCGTTTTTCTGTCTACAAGAAAGCGTATTCATCTGAAAATACGGGATCGTCTATTGTTAACTTTACCACTTATGAATGGAGATAACTCCATTGATTATTTACAAAGTCAATCAGGTGTTTCAAGCAAGGAACTTAAAAATTTTGTTGAGTATCTTGAAGCTTATGGAATAGTTGTTCCAGAAAATTGGTTTGATCTAATGCCACTAAATCAAGACTATAAAAAACTTTTAGAGAAACAACTTTATTTTTTGCTCGACATTTCGAACAACCCTGATTCAGTGTGCAAAATCCAGCAGAAGATAAAAGATGCTAGTATTGCGATAGTTGGTATTGGATCAATCGGCAGTTGGATGTTGGTTGAACTAATTAAAATGGGGTTTGAGAAATTCAAAATCTTTGATTTTAAAGAGATTCAAGAAGACTCGATCTCAAGACATGCATTTTTCGATTCAACCATGGTTGGCAGAGATAAATCATGGTTTTACACAGATATTGGTAAAAAAATTAATCCGAATATAAAAATAGAAGGTTACTTGTTGTCACTAAAAACAGACCCTTCCTTTTTCGATAATCTAAGTGATGTAGACATAATAATCAATTGCGCTGATGAGCCATACATAGGCTATAGCAGTATCTTCCTTTCAAGATATGCAATAGATAAAGGAAAATTATTGTTTGTGGCTGGTGGTTTTGATGCGCACCTCGGTTGTTTGGGTGAACTGGTTGTGCCACACAAAACGCCATGCGCTGATTGTTATAATGAATATTTTAGAGAATCTTTAAAAGATTGGAAGCCTTCCCCTCACCCAGTAAAGGACAGAGTAAAAGGATTCGGCGGATTACCATCCCTCACCGTGTTTTCAGCATCTACGGGATGTCTGGCAATCTTAAGATACTTTATTGACGAACTCGCATTTTTGGAGACGGCAGGAGGAAGAGGTGAGTTTAAATTTAATGACTACTCTATAGATGCTTTTGAAGTATCAAGAAATCCAGATTGTGAGGTTTGCGGTGAATAACCTGAACCGACGATACAGGCTTCGGCCATCTGTAAGCATTATCCCAACAAAAAATTCTTTAATATGGGAGTTTTTTCAATCCAACACAAGAAGAATAAAACATTTTAAAATTGCTGATAGCGCTCTGATTGAGATTGTAAAAGAATTAAATGGATCTACTCTGGTCGAACTAATAGAAAGATGTAACACAAATGCGCCTATTGATAAATTCATAAATCATTTATACGAAAATTGTTACATCGAAGACTTTGATATTGCGCAAAAGGTAAACTACCATCCATTTAACAGAGTAATAAATTTTATTGCCGATTATTTGCCAACTCACGAGTCAATTAGGAATTTTAATAAAATCCATAATTCTCATGTAGTCATAATTGGGTGCGGGGCAATTGGAAGCTGGGTGAGTCAACTTTTATGCCAAAATGGCATTAGGAACTTTACGTTATGTGATCCCGATGTAGTTAAGCACAGTAACCTCAATAGAAGCTTGTTTTTTTATTGCGATATAGGAAAAAAGAAAATAGTTAGCCTAAAGGAATCTCTTGAAAGAATAGATAAAAATATAAATGTATTTTGTGTTGACTCACTTATAACTTGTGAAAAAGATGTGCATAACGCACTGGAAGTGAGCGATGTGGCGCCTGATTTGGTTATAAACTGCTCTGATTTCCCAAATGTTGATACTACATCAGAATTTATAAGCAAAGCGTGCATGGTAAGACGCATCCCCCACATTATCGCTGGAGGATACAATCTTCATCTGAGCCTGATAGGCCCCACAATTATCCCCGGGACATCTGCATGTTTTCATTGCATTCAGTTGGGGCTTGAAAAAGAAGTCCCGATAGATTTCACGAACACCAGAAAACTATACAGAGAAAAAAGAAACATCGGTAATTTGGCTCCGTTAGCAGGGATTTCTGCGTCATTTGTGGTTTTTGAATCCCTACGAGTATTGATTGATTCCAAAAAAATGTTACCGTACATGATAGGCAAGCGAGGAGAGTTTAACTTTTTAACATCGAAGTTGAATTTTTCAGAATATCCAAAGCTACCTGATTGTGAATGGTGCAGCTCGATTAAAAATGGTTCTTGATCATCGTATAATTAAATGGGCGTGGTTGGAATTGTTTTCAAGGCAAAGAATAAACGCAGAATCAATCGTCTAAAATAAAAGGGGCCAGGGTCGATTTAATTTTGATGAATTGAATCGAATTAACGAAATCGCCTAACAATTAAAGGGGTCTGGATGGAATTTTTTTTCAGACCGTAAATCAATGCGCAATCAATCGCCTAAAATTAAAGAAACTATGCAGGCCATCCAAGTCTAAGCCTCGAAACCAACCACAAGCACCGAGCAACGAGGAGACCGAACATGACCAGCGAAACGGCAAACACTCTCAAGACCACCTTGTACCTGGAGGGCCAAAGGGGCCAGAGGGCCAAAGGGGCCAGGGTGGAATTATTTTCCAGACTGTAAATCAACCCGCAATCAATCGCCTAACGATGGCCTCCAGTCCGACCGCTCGCTTCGCTCGCGGCGGCTGAGGCTGGC
>NZ_JAYESN010000130.1:0-10470 GCF_034860625.1 Lamprobacter sp. | reverse complement strand
GACAGACGGCTGCCTGCCGCATCGGCTGGAGCGTCCTCATCATTTTGGCCGGACTGCTCCTCACCGAACCCGCGTTGTGCGGGGATGTCGTGCACGCGGATCAGACCGTTCAAGGGGTCGCCTTCAATCGGTAGCGACGTCGCCGGCAGCGCCTGCGGTCGCGCCTGGGACTTGTCAGGCACCTCGAGCTTGGCGGGATCCAGCGAATAGGCACGGATTTTGAAGTGGGTGGAGAGCCTCTTGCTCAAGAAATCAACAAGGTTCTCCGGCCAAATCGTCAGCTTGGCGGGATCCGGTGACGGATCGGCGCCCGGATGCTCCGCCGCCGCAGCGTCAATTGCCGCTGACTTCATCGCCTCCGCATCGCTCAAGGCGCCCACAAAGTCCTTGTACAACGCATCGAGATCCTTGGGCTCGTAGCACAGTCGGACGCCCAGCCGGCCACCTTCCCAGTCGAGTGTAGGGATCAAGTCGCGGACATAATGCATCTCGCCGGAGTCGACATTCAGCCAGAGGTCCAGCGTCGGGAGAACGCTGGCCCAGGGTTCGACGACTAGATCGATGACGTCTCCGGCACCGCGCGCTACGAGCCAACTGTTCCCGAGCGCGTTGATCGCGGGCCAATGGCAAAGTGTAAAGTCGTGTATCTCAAAGGGGCAGCGACGAGGCGACAGAAAGCGGCGCATTGCGAGCATAGCCGACGTCTTGCCACTGTTGTTGGCCCCGACGAAAAGTGTAGTGCTGGTCGATAGATCGATTCGTGTCGACAGCAGCTTCCTAAAGTTGGCGATTTCGACGAACTCAATATGCACGAAGCATCTCCCACCTAGACCCGGACTCTCGCTACGTTTACCCGTTTCGTTCAGGGCAATGACAGTGTAATCCTTCGACAGGGTCTGCTAAACCGTGTTCTCGCGGCGCAAGAGGGTATGAAATCGCGTCGCGGGGAGTTGCCATAGCTGTTGCCGCTGGATTCGCTGCGGCACTGGTTTGAAGACGCCGACACGAAACGGCGCGCGGACCTGCTGGCCCTGACGTTGGAGGTGCGCCCAGACCACCTGCCGCTGATGCATGCCGCGGTGCTGGAATGCAAGCTGGCGGGACAGAACCCGGTGCATAAGGCGGAGGCCTAAACGCAGGTCTGCGCGACGCTGCGCCATCTGACCAGGCTGTTCGCGCCGCGCAACGCCGATGGCGGACTCGGCTTCGACCGACGCTATTGTTGGGGGCAGTTGCATCGGGCGATCGCGTCGCGGGCGCGCGTGCGCCTGCCGGATCTTGCGCTGCGCTCACTCGATCAGGCCTTAGAGCAGTTGGCGGAGGGGCGCTTCGAGGTCTGCTGGCATGGTCTGGTCTTTACCTTCTGGAACAACGTGCCGATGCCGGCGCCGGCGCCGGCGCTGACACCGCTGCCCCCGAGCGAGCCGGTCACGCCGCTGACTATGGCACCGGTCGCGGGCTTCACCGTGCAACAGGTCGAGCTGGGCTATCAGGGCCTGGCCGCCCTGTTCTCCGAGGCCGAGCCGACAGCGAGCATTGGCCCCCAAGGGCCTGCGATCTGTCTTCGGTCGGTCTCAAGCGACGCCGATGTGCCCAAGTCGACCGCGAGCGATGTCGATGCCACCGCGGACGATCAGCCGGCGGCCGATCTAAATGATTCGGATCAAGGAACGGGGAGCAGCGCCGACACGCCGAATGCCGAGCAGCAGACGCCAGCAAGCACCGCGCCGCCGGGGGCTTCCGAAGCGCCGGTCGACTCAGATCCCTCCGCGGCGGGGCCAACCCATGGCGGCACTCTGGTACGCCCAATGCAACCGGAAATGGCAGGGACGACATCGACGCCGGGCACCGTCAAAGCGGCTGATCCGGATAGGAAACCAGAGTCGAGCACTGGAACCGAAACGGGCGCCCATGTCGAGCCGGCAAAAACCGCGTCAGAGCAAGCAGCGGCGAAGCCACCGTTCCCGGTCCCCGAGCGTCTGCTGATCGGCACTCGTGGCGGTGGCGAGCCGGTGTACTGGCATTTTGGCGACGCACGGCTGGCCAATCGCCATCTGCTGGTGTTCGGCACCTCTGGCTCGGGCAAGACCTACGGCATCCAATGCCTGTTGGCGGAGATGGCCTGCGCCGGGCTGCGTTCGCTGATCATCGACTATACCAACGGCTTTCTGCCTGGGCAGATGCAGCCGCGCTTTCAAGGCGTTGCGAACCCGAAAAGCCACTTTGTGCGCACTGAACGGCTGCCGTTGAATCCGTTCCGGCTCCAGCGCCAGGTGCTCGACCCGTCCGTGCCCGAGATCGAAGAGGGCAGCTATGAGGTCGCGACCCGGATCGAGAGCATCTTCGCGTCGGTATTCGAGCTCGGCGATCAGCAGTCCGCGGCGATGATCCGATCGCTGCAATCGGGGCTGGATCTGGACCCGGCTTTTTCGCTCGATGCCCTGCTGCCGCGTCTGCGCGGGGACAGTCCTCAGGGCGAGACCCTGGCGAACAAGCTGGAGCCGTTGATCCAGTCGCGGCCGTTCCGCGAGGGTGTGGAGTCGGCCTGGGAAGAGATGCTCACGGCGCCGGAGTATCGGGTGCATGTGCTGCAACTGGCAGGGCTGGCGCGGGAAATCCAGAAGCTGGTCACCGAATTCGTGCTCTGGGACCTTTGGGACTATGCGCAGAGCTCGGGCACCGAGCAACGGCCCATCCCGATCGTGCTGGACGAGATCCAAAACCTCGACCACAGCAGCGACTCGCCCATCGACAAAATGCTGCGTGAGGGGCGCAAGTTCGGCGTGGCGCTGATGCTGGCGACCCAGACCACGAGCAACTTCAACTCGTCGCAGCGCGACCGCCTGTTCCAGGCCGGCCACAAGCTGTTTTTCAAACCGGCGACCACCGAAATCGATCGCTTCGCGCAGATCCTGGCCCAGGCGACGCAAGGCGTTTCAAAAGCCGACTGGGGCCAGCGACTCGCTAAATTGGAGAAGGGGCAGTGCTGGTCCCTCGGGCCGGTGTTACGCGCCGATGGCAGCTTCCGCGAGGAGGCGGTGCTAGTGTCTGTGACGGCGCTGGAGCAACGGGGGTTTGAGGGTTGAGTCATGGCTGAGCCGGATATCGACTGGGCCCCGCTGCCGCTAAATTTTCCGCAGGACTTCCTACCGGACCGCGCCCTGCTCTCGCGGTTGCTGCCCTTCGCTGCCAAGGGCGGCGAAGGCACCAAGGTCGACATCGGCGCCGAGACCGGTATCCCGACCGGCAAGAGCACCGGAAAGGTCGAGCCGATGATCCACTACGCCCGCGGTATGGGTCTGATCGCCGCGACCAAGTCTGCGGGGCGCTGGTCCCTGCGGCTGAGCGCGCTCGGCGAATTGGTGTTTGCGGAGGATCGTTTCCTGGACGAGCCGGTCACGCTTTGGCTGCTGCATCTGCTGCTGTGCCGGCCTGCCGTCGGGACCGATCCGGTGCGCGGCATTGCCGATGCCTGGTTTGCGTTGTTCGCCGACGGAGGCATGCGCCTCGGCAATCCATTCCGACGCGAGGACTACCTTGCCTTTCTGACCGAGCGCCACGGCCCGCTGGGCTACCTGCGCCCACTGTCTGGCTTGGTTCCGCGCAGCTATACCGAAGCTGCCTGCCTGGGGCCGATCGACGCCTTGGCCGTTGTTGCGGGCGGCGGCTACCGGCGGCAGCCAGCGCCGGATCGGCGCGCGCTGTACCCGGCTTACAGCTTGGCGCTGTTCCTGGCCTGGGATCATCGGTTGACTGATCAGGACCAGGTCGCACTGGATCAGTTATTCACCCAATCACGACTGCTCGACGTCCTGGGTTGGGACCAGTCGGTAGCCGGAGGCTGGGTCAATTGGATGACGGACCGAGGTCTGCTGCGGCTGGATCGGCTCACCGGCTCCTCCGTGGCGCTGCGGACGGCGGATACCGCGATGGTGATCGCGGACCTGTACGACGAATTGGTTTGACGCCGGTGGTCATCGACCGCGCGATGGGCGCGTGGCGAGCGACCCTGACACCCGACAACGATAACTAGGCAAACGGAGGTTTGCGATGAAGATCGGCGAGGTCGTTCAATTCCAGCAACAGCAGTTCTTCAACGGTGCCGTCCAGCTCGGCTGGGTACAGGCCAAGCCGGACTTGGCCGCCGAGGTGGCTCGGTCCTTTGTCTTTCATGGGCCGCGTTACCATGGCGGCGGCGAGGACGGCCTGGAGCGCGACTATCGTCTCAAGGATACGGCCAGCTTTGTCGGCGATCTGTTGCAGGGGATGTTAGACGCGGCGCAAGGACGCGAGGTTAATCCCTACTGGCTCGCGGTCGCCGGCTATGGCTCTGGAAAGTCGCATCTTTCGGTGACCATCGCGGAGCTGTTCGCGGCACCCCGTGGGGAGACGGCGCAGCAGGTTCTCGCGCAGGTGCGCGCGGCCGATGCCGAGATCGGTGCGCAGTTGGAGAACCTGCTCGCCGCCTTGTCGAAGCCGGTCCTGGTCTTGCCGGTGGACGGGTCAGGACGCTTCCATCTGGGTAACGAACTCAGCCAGACCCTGTTCGCGCAGTTGGAGAATGCCGGCGTTGACGCGGATGCGATCCGGGCACTGTCGCCGCGCTTCTCGACGGCCGAGCAGTTCGTCGAGCGCAATTTTGCGTTTCGCTCCGACGCCTTTGCGGCGGTCCTGCCGGGTCAGGACGCGGCCTCGATTGGCGCAGCGTTGCAGTCGCAGGACGAGATGGTCTTTGACGCCGTTAACGGCGTCTACACCGAGTCGAATGGACATCCGATCCCGATCGAAGGGCAGGAATCGGCCCAGGCATTGATCGCTACCTTGTGCGATGTCTACTGCGCCGACGCTGGCCCCTTTTCCCATGTGCTGGTGCTATTCGATGAACTTGGGATGTACCTGACCCATGCTGCGGAGCATGCGACCCGGTCCGGGGCCAGCGTGCTTCAGGAGCTTTTCCAAGGGATCCAAGATCATAGCGGGAAGGCGCAGTTCGTAGGCTTCATCCAATACGAGTTGAAGGCCTACCTCAAACGTTTTGGCTCCGCCGACCTGAAGCACTTGCAACGCTATGTGACGCGCTTCGACGGGGCGGAAAAGTGGTATCTGTCCACCAATCTGGAGACCCTGTTCGCGCACATGCTGCGCAAGGACGAGGCTGCGGTCGATGCACTCTGGCAGCAGGCCGCCCCTGAGCAACAGGCGCGCACGACCTGGCAGCGCTTATCCCTCGCGCTGCCCGGCTTTAAGCGCTATCCAACCTGGAGCGACCAAGAGCAATTCGTCCGCGTGATCCATCGCGGTTGCTGGCCACTGCATCCGCTGGCGGTGTGGTTCCTGACCCGGCAGCAGGATCTGGTTCAACAGCGTTCTGCGCTGGCATTCGTGAAGGAGGTGACGGAACGGTTGTCCTCGGAGCCGGCGCAGACCGGCAAGGCCCTGACGCAGGTTGGCGCCGCACAGTTGGTGCTGGATTACATGCTGCCGGAGCTGGTCGCTGCCGAGCGCGAGACGGGCGGCGGGGTCGCCGAGACGTTACAAGGCCTGCTCGCTCAGCATGCGGCAAGTCTGGATGCGCCGCAGCGCTTGCTGCTGGCTGGTGTTGCGGTGCTGGAGAAGGCGCGGGGCGGCGCGCAGGACCGCGACCTGATGGAGGCCCTCCTGTGTGAGGCGACGACGCTGGATGCCGGCACCATCACAGAGACCATCGCCACCCTCGCCGACACCCTAGGCGCGGTCGAGTGGAACGCGGACCTGCGTCGCTACGAGCTGATCAGCGACGGGGCCAGCCGCGGGCAGTTCGAGCACTGGCTGCGCGCGCAGCGCCAGGCGATTAGTGCCGAGGATACGCGAGCGCTGTTCGTCCGCCGCGGAGCCGCGGACTGTCCGCTCGGCGAGGTTCGGCCCAGCTTCGGGCAGGAGCGCGACATCAAAACGCCAGACTGGACCTTCGAGGCCCGTCAGGCGCACCTGGCTATGTTTGAGGGCCTGATCCGCCAAGTCTGCGACGAGTGGCAGGCCGCCACGCTGCCGAGCGATGCCAAGGCAAGCTGATCTACCTGTTCCTGCATGCGGACGATGATGCCGTCGAGGCCGAGGCGCTTGTCGCTGCCTGCCTGGCTGCCCAGTTGCAGCGCTTGGGTCTGGAGCAAGCCCCGATCTGGGTTGCCTTTATCGAGGACCGTGAGGGCCGTATCGCCGAGCACCTGACGCGGCGGGCGATCCTGGACGAGAAGACCGCCGGTTCCGATGGCGAACGCTTCCGGCGTTTCATCCCAGACGAGCAGGAGCGCAGCCGCTCCGCGCTGAAGACGCTGGTCGAGGACGCCCTACGGGAGCGGCGTTTCTTAGTGGCAGGGTTCTCGGAGCCACCGGCGGGACGGCTCAAGACCACTGCGAGTGCGATCTTCGCGGCGGTCTATCCGCAGGCACCGCCGTTTCCCTCCGATGGCTTCACCACCGCGAACAGTAGTGGTGCCAAGGACGCGGTCCAGATGGCGAAGGCCCTGCTGGCGGGGCATGTCAATCTGCCCTGGATACAGTCTCAGCCGCCACGGCTCAAGAATCGCATTGACGCGGTATTGCTGAGCAGTTGGCAGGCGTTAAGTGATAACACTGGCGAGCCCTGCCTGCCTGCTAACCCGAAAATCAGATCCCTTTGCGAGCTATTGCAGCAGGCACATCAGAACGATTCCTCCCGCACGCTGTTGGCCTCTTACCGGCAGCTGATCGCTCCACCCTATGGCATGAATGCGTCATCCGCGGCGCTACTCCTTGGTCTGCTGCTCGCATTGCGCGTTCCACAGCGCGCGGTCGAGGCCGCCGGTGAGCAGCTAACGCCAGCGCAGTGGATGACAAGGGCCTTCGTGACACGTCCAGGCCGGCATCAGCTCGACGAAGCCGCGCTGGCAGTAGCGAGGTTGCGATTCTTCGATGCCGATGCGGAGACCCGATGGCGGGAATTACTCGAACGCTGGGAGGCGACCGAGCGGCTTGACCTGAAGGTCAGCCTGGCGGCGGAGGCGAAAAACCGGCTCAATGTGGAGCCGCTGCCGCCGACCTTGGCTGTCGAATTTCAGCGTTTGAGCTCAGACGCTGATGCAGCCGCCGCAACCTTGACAAAGGCCAAGTTTCGGGTTGCTGCCTGGGAACGCGACATCGAGCAAGCGCATAACAAAAAGAGCGTGCACCATGCGTTAAAGTTTGGTGCCGCAGCATCGCAAGAACGCAAGAAGATGCTCGCTAGCGATGGCTGGCCTGATGATTTGGTTACGGACGTCGAGAAAGTGGTTACGCTTGCACACGAGATCGTTAAGCCGGGCATCGATCACTACACACTAACGCAGAATTGCGCGACCCCGCAGCAGATCCCGTCATTCCGGGAGCAGATGGAAAGCGAGGAGGAATGGCTCACCGAATTGGGGTATACCGCGCAAGCAACGCGCCATGAGAGCCACAAGCGGCGGGTGATCGCGACCGTGGAGGAACGTGCACTCTGGAAAGAAACACTGGCGAATTGCACGGATTATCCGAGACAACCAAGCCCGAAGGCATCGACAACGGTGCTGGAGCTGACCGATGAGATCAAACGCGGAGAGGATCTGCTCCAGACACTACAAGCGATCCCGGTATCGGTGTTGTCAGATGCGGAGAAACAGGCTTACACGCAGGGGATTCGTGATCGCCAGCTTGTGCTGAAACAAGCAGTCAAAGAGCGCGAAGAGGCTTTGGGGCAACTGGATCTGTTGCAGATCGATAGCGCAGAGAAACTGCAAGAGGCTGTGGCACGCGTTGAGCAGGTGCGGAAATTGTTCGCTGGACGGCGTGATGAGGAGCAGATCAACGACCTTGCGAAACTGCTGCAACGCATCGGGGCCGATAGCCGTTCATGGGAGACGGGCGAGGTCAGCGTCGAGCGTCTGGCCGAACTGCTCGCACAGCAGACGGACCACCAACTGACGGAACTGCGGCGCTGGCTGGAAGATGACGACATCGAGCCACCGCCACAATGGAACCTGAATGCGATCTACGAGGCCTTGGTTACGGAGCGTATCGAGACCGCACGGCGACGATCGTCCGACTGGATGCGGCCCAGGACGATTTCCGCAGCAGAGGTTGACGCACTGGATAAGGCCAGCTGCAAGGCGTTAGAGTCTGAGTTGGCGGACGCCCCGGCGTATCTGTCAGATGCCGATCGAGTGATGGTCGACCAGCAGCTTGCCAAGATCCGCCAGCAGCTGTTGGGTCTGGAGGCGGCGGAGTGTGCGGCGGCCATCGCGGCTTGGCAGCAGCGCTATGACGCCGTAACGGATATCGCCGCCCTCGATCGTGCCCAAACAGAGAACCTGCTGCGGGCGCTGGAGCAGCCCCCCTGCAGCTTGCAGTCGCAACAGGCGGACTGGCAACGAGCGGCCTTGGATCGCCTGACAGGACATCTGGACCAACTCAGCCTCAACGACCTAATCACCCGTATTGAGCGCCTTTCCAAGCCAATGCGGGCGGAATTGCTCGAACGGCTCTCACGATTGACATTATCATGACTGGCGCGGGATGCATCCTCAAAGATCGAAGTCGAGATAACCCGTTGCACTCGTCCGCTTAGGTACGCAAAGGAAGGCGCGCGTCGCCAACTATCACCTTGCCTGTCATTGACTCATGATCGCCATGGGGGGAGTTGGCTGATGAGTCTGCAGCACTGTGATCAGCGCGCATCCGGCTCAAGGACGGTCGCATAGCGCGAAGAAGGTCTGGGACCTGCTCTATGCGCTGCAGGCCGACGCGCGATTAGCTAAGGACTGAGTGCTCAGCTGGAGTTTCGTATGTGTGGACGCTTCGCCCAATGCTCTGACCCTGAGTCCCTCGCACGCCACTTCAGACTGCAAGCCAAAACGGGCCTCGCTGTTCAGCCCAGCTACAATGTCGCCCCCACGCAGCCGATCCTAGCCATGCGGTTGAAGGCCGATGATCAACGACCTGAGTGGGTCCGTCTTCGCTGGGGCCTGGTGCCCTTCTGGTCCAAAGGGCCGGACAACCGCTACCGCATGATCAACGCCCGCGCCGAGACGGTGGCGAGCAAGCCGGCCTATCGCGCGGCCTTTCGTGAGCGCCGCTGCCTGATCCCGGCGGATGCCTTCTACGAATGGCAAGCCGGAGCGGATGGCAAACAGCCCTTTGCGATCCGCCGGACGGATCGAACACCGTTCGCGATGGCTGGACTCTTTGAGCATTGGCAGGGCGAGGACGGGTCGGTGATCGACTCTTGCACCATCATTGTCACTGAGGCCAATGCCCTACTCCGCCCGATCCATGAGCGGATGCCGGTGATCCTCGATCCCGCCGACTATGGCGCCTGGCTCGGCACCGTGCGACCGGATCGTATGGCCGAGAAGGCGTGGCTGCAGTCCCTGCTGAAGCCGGCCGATACCCACGGCTGGGAGGCCTATCCGGTCTCGCGGGCAGTGAACAAGCCGGGCAACGACCGCCCGGAACTGCTTGCGCCCATCACGACAGCGTATGGTTCTAATGACTGACCCGATTGATCCGCAGGCGCTGAACCGCTTCGTCGACGCACAGGAGTCCTACTTCACGCAGGCGCTAGCCGAGATCAGCGCCGGCCAGAAGCGCTCACACTGGATGTGGTTCATCTTCCCGCAGTTCGCGGGACTCGGCAGCAGCGCGACCGCCCAACAGTTCGCGATCCGCTCTCGCGGCGAAGCCGCGACCTATCTGGCGCACCCGGTGCTCGGGCCGCGCCTGATCGCCTGTGCCAAGGCGGCACTGGCGATCCAGGGCCGCACCGCCCGTGAGGTCTTTGGCACGCCGGATGACCTGAAGCTGCGCTCCTGCGCAACGCTGTTTGCTCAGATCGCGCTGGAGGGGTCCGTTTTCGAACAGCTGCTGGAGCGCTATTTCGACGGCCAGCCCGATGCGCGGACGCTGACGCTGCTTGCGCACGCCGATCGCCTGCTGTGAGGAGTCCCAGCACCCAGCAGGCGAAGGATGCATCGGCGCATCAGGCGGGGTTCCACCGACCCCGCCCGGCGTCGCTGACTGACTCAGAGCGCCTTCTTACAGAAGTACCAATCCGAGCACTCATACCCCTCGGCCATGCGCGCCTCGGCCTGCTCGGCAGTGGCCGGCGGTGGCACGATGACCTTGTCGCCCGGCTGCCAGGCCTCGGGGGTGGCGACGCCGTGCTCATCGGAGGTCTGCAGCGCCTTGACCAATCGCACGAACTCGTCGATCGAGCGGCCGTTGCTCATCGGGTAGTACACCATCGCCCGCAGCACGCCATTGGGGTCGATGATGAAGGTGGCGCGCACCGCCGAGGTGTCGCTCGCGCCGGGCTGGATCATGCCGTAGGCCTTGGCCACCTGCATCGACAGATCGGCGATGATCGGGAAGCCGATCTCGACCCCGAACGTCTCCTTGATGTTGCGCTCCCAGGCGATGTGCGAGAAGTTGCTGTCGATC